>JAAZAR010000035.1 GCA_012514235.1 Actinomycetota bacterium | reverse complement strand
AGCAGTGGTACTTCAAGATCACAGACTACGCGCAGCGGCTGCTGGACGACCTCTCGGGGATCGACTGGCCCGAGCAGATCAAGCTCATGCAGACCAACTGGATCGGCCGCAGCGAGGGCGCCGAGGTCGACTTCGGGCTGCAGGGACGCGACGACACGCTCACCGTGTTCACGACGCGGCCCGACACGCTCTTCGGCGCCACGTACATGGTGCTGGCGCCGGAGCACCCGCTGGTGGACGAGCTCACGACCGACGAGCAGCGGGCGGCGGTCAAGGCCTATCAGGACCAGGCCCGCCGCCAGAGCGAGATCGAGCGGCTGAGCACGGAGAAGGAGAAGACCGGCGTCTTCACCGGGGCCTACGCCGTCAACCCGGTGAACGACGCGCCGGTCCCCATCTGGATCAGCGACTACGTGCTCATGGGCTACGGCACCGGCGCCATCATGGCGGTGCCGGCTCACGACGAACGCGACTTTCAGTTCGCGACGCGCTTCGGCATCCCGATCGTGGAGGTCATCGCGCCGGAGTCGGGCCCGCAGGGGCAGCTCACGGAGGCGTACACCGGCGACGGCGTCATGACCAACTCCGGGCGGTTCGACGGCATGCAGGCGCCGGGCGAGGCGTTCGACGCCATCGTCGAGTGGCTGGGCGAGCGGGGCGCCGCGCGCAAGAAGGTCAACTACAAGCTCCGCGACTGGCTCATCAGCCGCCAGCGGTACTGGGGCGCTCCCATCCCCATGGTCCACTGCGAGAAGTGCGGCGTGGTGCCGGTCCCCAAGGAGCAGCTGCCGGTGCTGCTGCCCGACCTGGAGGACTTCCATCCCACGGATGACGGGCGGTCGCCGCTGGCGCGCGCCGAGGACTGGGTGCGCACGAGCTGCCCCTCCTGCGGCGGCCCGGCGCGGCGCGAGACGGACACCATGGACACGTTCGCCTGCTCGAGCTGGTACCACTTCCGCTACGCCTCGCCTCACGACGAGACGGCGGCGTTCGACCGCGAGAAGGCCGAGTACTGGCTGCCTGTGGACTTGTACGTCGGCGGCGCCGAGCACGCGGTGATGCACCTGCTCTACGCGCGCTTCTTCTGCAAGGTCGCCCAGGACGCCGGCTACATCAGCTTCGGCGAGCCCTACTATCGCCTGCGCAACCAAGGCATGATCCAGGCCGAGGACGGCCAGAAGATGAGCAAGAGCAAGGGCAACGTCGTCACCCCCGACAGCGTGGTGGAGCGGTACGGCGCGGACGCCTTGCGGGTGTACGAGCTGTTCATCGCGCCGTTCGAGCAGAGCGTGGCCTGGAGCGACCGCGGGGTGCAGGGCACGTATCGGTTCCTGGGGCGCTTCTGGAACCTCGTCGGCGAGGTCGTGGAGGCGCAGGGGAGCGGGGTGGCGGCCGACGAGGCCGAGGCCGAGCGGGGCCGCCACGTGCTGCGGACGCTGCACAAGACCATCCGCAAGCTCACGCGCGACCTGGAAGGCTTCCGTTTCAACACCGCCGTCTCAGCGCTCATGGAGCTGCAGAACGAGGTGCTGGACGTGTGGGCCGGCGCGCGTGGCTCGCTCACCCTGGCGCAGTGGCGTGAGGTGGTGGAGACCATGACGCTGCTGCTCTGCCCCATGGCGCCGCACGTGGCGGCCGAGGCGTGGGAGGTGCTCGGCCGGGGCGAGGACGTGCTTGACGCGAGCTGGCCCGTCTGGGACGAGGAGCTCGCCGCCGACGAGGTCGTCACCGTGGTCGTCCAGGTGAACGGCAAGCTGCGCGAGCGGCTGCAGGTGCCGGTGGACGCGGAGAAGGACGACGTGGTGGCGCAGGCGCGCGCGGCGGAGAACGCCGCGCGCTTCCTGGAGGGCAAGCAGGTCGTCAAGGAGATCTACGTGCCCGGCAAGCTCGTCAACTTCGTGGTCAGGTAGCCGCCGCCTCTTCGCCGACCGCACGGACGTACCGGCGGGTGCGCCACTCCGCGCTGCACCTGCCTCGCGCGGGCCTGCGTGCCGCCTGCCTGGTTCGCGCCAGCCCCGTGCGCCCCGAGGCGTGCACTCCGTCACCCCGTGAGATCCCCCCTTGGGGGCGATGCGCGGCGCCGCACGGCCGCGTAGCCTGCGCAGGACGGGCGCCGGACGCGCCCCCGGCGCCCGTCACTCACCAGCGATGCGGCGCCGGAGGTGTGCCGTGCAGCTCTCACGACGCCAGATCATCGCCTACGTCGCCGTCGCCGCCGTGGTCGTCGCGGTCGGCGTGCGCTACGTCGTGCTGCCGCGGCAGTCTCGCGGGGCAGAGGCGCAGGCCGTGGTGCTGGCGCCGGTGACGGCGTCCCCGCAGGCCGCCGGCGACGGGGGTGGCGGCGTCGCCGCGATGGAGGCTTCATCCGCGCCCGACGTCATGGTGTACGTCTGCGGCGCCGTGCGCTCGCCGGGCGTCGTCCGTCTGCCGGCCGGGGCGCGCGTCACCGATGCGCTGCAGCTGGCCGGCGGCCCGACGGCCAAGGCGGAGCTCGCCGCCGTCAACCTGGCGGCGCCTGTGACCGACGGGCAGCAGATCGTCGTGCCGGAGGAGGGGTCTGGGGCGGCGACACAGGCCGGCGGGGTGGCTTCCGCGGGCGCGGTCGGGGCGGCGCCGGCGGAGGGTTCCGCCTCCGGCGCGCTCGTCAACATCAACACTGCCACCCTCGAGGAGCTGGACGCGCTCGACGGGGTCGGTCCGTCGACGGCGCAGAAGATCATCGACTACCGCACGGCCAACGGCGGCTTCAAGACCATCGAGGAGATCAAGGAGGTCCCGGGCATCGGGGACGCCAAGTTCGCCGCGATGCAGGACTCCATCACCGTCTGAGGCCCGACCAGTGCGGCGTCCGGCGTTCCCGCACCTGCTGCTCGGCGCCTACTGTGCCGGCCTCTGCCTGACACTGGCGTGGCGGCCGCCGCTCCTGCTGCTGGCGGCGGCGGCCGTCGCGGCCGTCGCGGCGCTCGTCACCGCTCCGCGCGCAGAAGGCACCGAGGAGAGGCCAGGCGGCGTCGTCACGGTCACCGTGTGTCTCGGCATCCTTTTCCTGTGTGCCGGGGCTGTGCTCGGCGGCGCGCGCCTGGACGCCCTCGCGCGCTCGGTGTTGGCCGCGCGCGTGGGCGAGCACGTACCGCTCACGGCGACGCTCACCGACCTGCCGGCGCTCAAGGAGGACCAGGTCACCTTGGCCGTCCGCGTGACCGGCGCCGCCGGCGGCGAGGTGGACGAGCCGGCCCACCTGCGGCTGCGGCTCGAAGAGGGGCAGACGTTCCCGCACGATCCGACCGGGCCGCTCACCGAGGGCGCGCTCCTGCGTCTGTCCTCGGTGAGCGTCGAGGCGCCGCCCGACCCCGAGCCCGGGGAGTTCGACTACGGCCGCTACCTGCGGCGCCGGGGCGAGCACGTGCTGCTCGAGGGGGAGTTCGCCGACCTCGAGGTGGTCGGCCGGCGGGGCGGCCTTCAGGGCGTGGTGGACCGCCTCCGTCTGGCATCGCGCGCCCATCTCGCCGCCGGCGTGCACTCGCCGGTGGGCGACGTGCTGCAGGGCATGGTCCTCGGCGACGACGAGGGCGTGGACCCCGAGATCGAGGAGGAGTTCCGTCGCAGCGGCCTGCTGCACATCATGGCCGTGTCGGGGGAGAACGTCGTGCTCCTGTGCGGCATGTGGTCGTTCGCCTTCGCCCTGCTCGGCATGCACCGGCTGCTGCGGACGGCGCTGCTGCTGCCGGTGGTGGCCACGTACGTGCTGCTCACCGGCGCCTCGCCGTCCATCGTCCGCGCCGGCGTGGCCGGCATCGTCGGCCTGCTCGCGATCCTGGCGTCGCGGCCGAGCGACGGCTGGCTCCTCTGGCTGGCGCCGGCCGCGTGGCTGCTCACGATGAACCCCAACAACCTCTTCGACGTGAGCTTCCAGCTTTCGTTCGGCGCGGTCGCCGGCCTGCTGGTGCTGGCCAGGCCGCTCACCCGCGCCGTCTCGTTCCTCCCGGGGCCGCTGCCGGAGCAGGTGGGCGTGACGGCTGCGGCCAGCATCTCCACGGCCCCCGTCTCCATGCTCACGTTCGGGTCGGCATCGGTGGTCAGCGTTCCGGCCAACGTGGCGGGTGGGTTCGTCCTCGGCCCGATCATGTTCCTCGGCATGCTCTCGCTGCTGGCGGGGTTCGTGAGCGAGTGGCTTTCGGCGCCGCTCAACGTGGTCGCGGGGCTGTTCATCGGGTTCCTGCTGGGCGTGTCGCACTTCTTCGCCGGGCTGCCGGGGGCGGTCTACGAGTACCACGGGGTGACGTTGCGGCTGGTGCTCGTCCTGGGCCTCGCGGCGGAGCTGGCCGTGATCGTCGGGCTGGCGACGCGGGCGGGCGGCGGTCTGGTCGCCTACGTGCGCGACCGCCGCCGCCGCGTGCCGCTCGTCGCCGCCACGGCGGCGGTGGTCGCGGGGGCCCTTCTGCTGGCGCCCGCTCCGGGGCGGCCGCCAGCTACGCCGACGGTCACGTTCCTGGACGTCGGCGAGGGCGCGGCCGCGCTCCTGCAGGTGCCCGGCGGTCCGACCGTGCTGGTCGATGCCGGTCCGGAGCCGCTGGCGCAGACGTTACGCGAGCACGCGGTCAAGCGCATCGACCTGCTGATCCTCTCCCACGGCCACGACGACCACGTCGGCGGTCTCGAGGACGTCGTCGGCTCCATCCCCATCGAGACTGCCGTGCTCCCCGAGCCCGAGGACGGCTCCGCGGAGCTGGACGACGTCGAGGCGAGACTGGTCGCCGAGGGGGTCGACGTGCGCCGCCAGGACGAGGCCCTGCGCGTGCCGGGTGAGGGCTGGAGCCTGCTCGTCTCGCCCAGCGACCCGGTCGCCGGGACGGACGAGAACCAGCGGGAGAACGACGACGGGCTGGTGGTGGTCGCGGAACTCGGAGGGCAGCACGTGCTGCTGCCCGGTGACGTGGAGGGTCAGGCGCTCGACGATCTCGACCTGCCGCCGTGCGTCGTGGTGGGCGTGCCGCATCACGGGAGCGCCGGCGGCTTCGACGCGGCGCTCCTGGCGGAGCTCGCGCCGCGTCTCGCCGTGGTGCCCGTCGGCCCCAACCGGCACGGGCACCCTACAGCGGAGACCCTCGAGGTACTGTCGGACGCGGGGGTGCCGTACGTGCGCACGGACGAGCGCGGCGCCGTCGCCATCGCGGCCGGTGCCGGGGGTCTTGAGGTGCGCACGGAGCGCGCCCTGTGAACGCACGACGCTGAGCTTTGCGGCTAGAGCTCCGTGCGGCGGAACGACCACGCGGCGAGGAGCAGGAAGACGACCGCGAGGGCGAGCGTCGTTGCGAGGGGTCGCGCGAGGGCGACCTCCTTGCCCATGAGCAGAGAAGTGTTGGCGGCGAAGAGGCCGGCGGGGGTCCAGTCGCGCAGCAGCGGGAACCCGGTGAGCGCGAACAGCGTCGCGTAGACGCCGATGCCGACGCCGGCCGCCGCCGCCTGCCGTTCCAGGGCGGCGGACAGCCAGAGCATGAGGCACACGAACATCGCCGCGAGTGCGAGCCACAGGGCGACCGATCCGAGGAACTCCGTGATGTGCGAGGCGTCGAACAGCGCCAGCGTGACGGCGATGCAGAGCGCCGTGCCGATGGCCGCGGAGACGAGCAGCACGACCAGGTCCGCGAGCGCCTTGGCCCACACGAACGAGGTGCGCGAGAGCGGCTTGGTGAGCACGAGCACGGCGGTGCCGCCGCGGCGCTCGCCGGCGACCGCGGCGGCACTCGTGATGATCACCGCCAGGAGCGCGAGCTGCAGGAGGTTGCCGAGGAACCCGGCGTAGGCGTCCACGGTGGTCGGGTCCGGGAGCCGGATGACGACGCCCGGCTGCTGCTGCGTCGATATCTTCAGGAGCGCGGGCGTCACGGCCGCCAGGACCGGCGCCGTGAGTCCGATGAACACGAGGACGCCGGGCACGACCCACAGGCGCCACGTCCTGCGCGTCTCGAGGAGCTCCTTGCGCGTGAAGGCGCCGAAGCCGTGCAGGTCCAGGCCGCTCATGCCGACGCTCCCTGCACGAGGTCGACGAAGACGTCCTCGAGCGAGACCTCGTCGGCGTCGAACCGGCGCAGCGGCAGACCGAGGCGGGCGACGAGGGCCGGGACCTCGCGATAGGCCACCTCGAGGTCGGAGACCTCGACGATGAGGTCGCTGCCGTCCCGCCGCACCGCGCCCGTCCATGCCTCGGCGCTGAGCGCCGCCCCCAGCCGCTGCGGGTCGGAGGTCTCGATGATCACCCGTTGGGCGCCGCCGTGCCGCGAGCGGAGCTTGCCGATCGGCGCCTGCTCGACGATGCGGCCGGCGGCGAGCACGGCCACCTGGTCGCAGACGCGCTCCACGTCGGCCAGGATGTGCGTCGAGAAGAAGACGGTGGTCCGGCCGGCGAGCGCCGCGATCATCTCGAGGACCTCGCGGCGCCCGATCGGGTCCAGGGCACTCGTCGGCTCGTCCAGCAGCAGCAGGCGCGGCGAGTTGATGAGCGCCTGGGCGACCCCGAGGCGCTGCTTCATCCCGCGCGAGTAGCCGCCGATTCTGGTAGTCACGCCGGACAGCCCGGCGAGGTCGAGCAGCGTCTCGATGCGCTCGTCGCGCTCGGCGGCGGGGATGCCGAACAGCGCGGCGGAGAGCTCCAGGTACTCACGCGCGGTCATCCACTTGTAGAAGCCGGGCACGTCCGGCAGGAAGCCGATGAGCGCGTGCACGGCGTCGGCCTCCGTCGTGGTGTCGTGGCCGAAGACGCGCGCCTCGCCTGCCGTCGGGCGCGCCAGCCCCGCGAGGATCCGCAGCGTCGTCGTCTTGCCGGCGCCGTTGGGTCCGAGGAACCCGAACACGGAGCCCTCCGGGACCTGGAGGTCGACGCCGGCCAGCGCCGTCGCCGTCTCGTACTGCTTGGTCAGGCCGGCGATGACGATCGCCGGCCTCGCGGGGGCCGGTCCCTGCTCGGCCGGTGCGTACAGCACCGTCGCCGCGTCCGCCCGCGGTCGCACGGCGTCATCGCCCTCCTCCGGGAGCGGCACCGGCGCCGGCACGCGCCCGACGGCGAGGTAGATGATCGATCCCGGGATGGCGAAGAGGATCACGAGGACCGCCCATACCCACTTCCGCCCGCCAAGGACGGCGGGGCGCCGGAAGATGTCGATGAGGCAGAAGGCGGCGAGCAGGGTCTGCCCGAAGCTGACCACCACGAGCGCGATGAGCGCTCCGGTCGACAACCCCGAGTCGTTCAGGATGTCCACGCTGCTGATCCCCTTCGCTCACGGCCGGCATCACCCCGCCCGGCCGACGTACGCTCATCCGCGGCCCGTCGGGCCGTGGGCATCATATCGCCCGTGCTATCCTCTCGGCACCATGGCTTCGCCCGAACTCCTGCGCCCGGCCTACCTCATCGTGGGCACTGACCGTCCCAAGGTCCGCACCGCCGTGCAACGCCTGCGCGCCCGGGTGATCAGGGAGAGCGGCAGCGACCTCAACGTCCTCTCGTTCGAGGTCGACTCCGCGCGCACGGCGGAGTCCCTCCAGCAGGTCCTGGACGCGACGGCGGCGCCCAGCCTGGCGCTCGGTATGCGCCTCATCCTCGTCCTTCGCGCCGACCGGTTCCGGGTCG
This sequence comes from Actinomycetota bacterium, assembly GCA_012514235.1. GTDB lineage: Bacteria > Actinomycetota > Thermoleophilia > UBA2241 > UBA2241 > CAIXSE01. Next base: position 89,492 of record JAAZAR010000035.1, on the reverse strand, counting down.
CGCAGCGCAAGCAGCTGGTCGCCTACCTCGACGATCCCATGCCGGATACGTGCATCGCGTTCGAGGCCGAGAAGATGGCCAAGGACGACGCCCTCTGCAAGGCGATCGCCAAGGTCGGCAGCGTGCTCACCTACGACCTGCCCAAGAAGTGGGAGATGGCGAAGTGGGTGGTCGGACGCGCCCGGGAGCACAAGGTGCGCCTGAGCAGGCCCGTCGCCGAGCACCTGCTGGCGCGGTGCGGAGCAGACCCCAGCCGCTCCGAGCGGATCGAGCGGGAGCTGGAGAAGCTCATCGTGTACTGCCACGGCAAGGAGCCTACCGAGGCCGACGTGGACGCGGTCTGCACTCCCGACGACGACACGGCGATCTTCGACCTCATGGACGCGGTGGGGCACCGTGACCGCGGGCGCAGCTTCGCGCTGCTGGAGGCGCTCTACGCGTCGGGCAACCCGCGGAACGACGCCAACGGCGTGCTCTACAGCCTGAAGCGGCACGTCGAGCACCTGGACGCGGCGTCACAGCTGCCCCACGCCGATCAGTCCACCGCCGCCAAGCAGCTCGGCGTGCACCCGTTCACGGCGAAGAAGCTGCTGGCTCAGCGCGAGCACTTCGACCGGCGGCGCATCGGCCGTGCCTACCGGGCGCTTGCCGAAGCCGAGGCCGGCCTGCGCGGACGAGCACCGGTGACGCTCGAGTCGGTGGGCGGGGTCAACGACGCCGACCGGCTGGTGATCGAGCTGGCGCTGGCGCGCATGCTGGCCTAGAGGCCGCCGCCCTGCGGACCGGCGAAGCCGGGGGCGGGGAGGGGGGAGGGGGATCCGGACGACCGGCCTCCGCCTTGACCGCCCCAGGAGCAGCTCAGGGAGCGGCGGCGGCAAGACGATCCGGCGCAAGGACGACGAAGCGGGCGGGCCGCTCTTCCGGCGGCCCGCCCGCTTCGTCGTCAGTCTGTACAGCCGCTCAGGCGGAGAGACGCGCGAGCGTGCGCGAGACGCGACTCTTCTTGTGGGCGGCGTTGTTCTTGTGCAGAACGCCCTTCGCGGCAGCCTTGTCGATGCGCGAGGTGAGGAACGTCGCCGTCTTCACGGCCTCCTCGGTCTGCCCATCGGCGACCTGCGCCTCGAGCTGCTTGAACAGCGTCTTGAGGCTCGACTTGACGTGCCGGTTGCGCAGCCGCTGCCTGGCCGCGAGGCGGATGCGCTTCTTCTGCTGCTTGATGTTGGCCACGTGGTTCCTTCGCTCAGGTATTCGTGACGGTTCCAGGTGCAGTGGGGCTGCGTCCGGACGCGCGATGCTATCACGCCCGCGCCTCGCGGAGCAAACGAGTCGTTGCATCGGGAAGGCGCGCAGTGCCGCCCCGGTGGAACGCGGCCGGTCTTGGTCCCTACGCGCGCGGGATGGTACCGTCGGTCCAGATGAAGGGGCCTCACCGCATCGTCCTCGCGTTGCTGCTCGTCGCGGTAGCGGCGGCAGTGGCGGCCGTCGCCCTGGGCTGCGCCTCGGAGGGGGCGGCCGGGGCGACGGCGGCGGAGTCGCCCGTCGCCATCTCGTCGCCGAGCGGGAGCGCTACGCCGGCCTCGCCGAGCCCGTCGGCGCCGTCCGAGGTCGCCTCCTGGTCGAACCGCCGCCTCGCGGCCCAGCTCGTCGTCTGCAGCGTCCCGGCCGCCGACCCGCTCGTCGGCAAGAAGTACGCCCGCATGGGCATCGGCGGCATCGTCATCCTCGGCGGCGGGGCGCGGAGCAGCATCGGCAGGGACCTTGCGGCGGTGCTCAAGGCCGCGCCCCGCGGCATCAAGCCCTTCATCGCCAGCGACGAGGAGGGCGGGCAGGTGCAGCGGCTGCGGGACGTGATCTACCCGCTGCCGTCGGCCCGCGTCCAGGGATCCTGGAGCACGTCGAAGACAAGGGCCGTCGCGAAGGACTATGGAGCCCGTCTCCGCAAGCTGAACGTCTCCGTGGTGTTCGGGCCGGTCGCCGACCTCGACATCGCCGGCCGGTACATGAGCTCTCTCGATCGATGCTTCTCCCGCGAACCAGACGCCGCCGGTGGCCACGTGGTCGCCTGGGTGCGTGGTCTGCGCGCCGCGCGCGTGCTCGCGACGGTCAAGCACTGGCCGGGCCACGGCTGGGCGACGGACACGCACAGCGGAGCGGCGCGCGTCCCGTCGCTCTCGGTGCTGCGCCGCGAGGACATGGTGCCGTTCGAGCAGGCCTTCGGCGCGGACGTGCCGCTGGTCATGGTCGGGCACCTTCGCTCGAGGGGGCTCACAGGCGACGCGACGCCCGCGAGCCTCTCCCCTGGGGCGCTCACGTTCCTGCGCGCGCGAGCGGGCGACGAGACCGTGATCATCACGGACTCGCTCTCCATGGCCGCAACGACCAAGGCCGCAGGTCTGAAGCTGCCGGCCGCGGCCGTGCGCTCGCTCAAGGCGGGGGCCGATCTCGCGCTGTTCGCCTCCGGCGATCCGAGGCCCGTCGTGGACGCCGTGACGGCGGCGATCAAGACCGGGCGTCTCCCGCGGGCGGCGGCGGAGGAGAAGGTGCTGCGGATCCTCGCCCTGAAGCGCTCGACGGGGCTGGCGCCGGCCGCCCTCTGGTAGACTCGCGCCGCCTCCGTGCGCGCCGGGCAGTGAAACGCGGCCGGCGGTCGAATCAGAGGACTCATGAGCGAACACACGCGCAAGCTCGCCCTGGCGGCGGTGATCGTCGCCTCTGCGACCGCCATCTCGCGTCTCACCGGGCTCGGCCGCGAGGTCATCACGGCCGCGGTCTACGGCGTCGACCCCGACTACAACACCTTCGTCTCGGTCTCGGTGATCCCGCAGCTGGTGCAGCAGCTCTTCGCCGACGCCGCGATCAGCGCCGCCTTCGTGCCCGTGTTCACGGCGCTGCTCACGAAGGGGGAGAGGGAGCGGGCGTACCGCCTCGCCGGCAACCTGCTCGGCCTGATCGTGGTGGTCGTCGGCCTTACGGTCGTGGTGCTCGCGCTCGCGGCGCGCCCGCTGACGCAGTGGATGTACCCGGAGCTGACCCAGACGGCCGCCGGCGCCGACCTTGCCGCGGACCTCCTCCGCATCCTGGTGCCAACCATCCTGTTCCTCTCGCTCGCCGGCGCGATCAGCGGCGTCCTGTACTCCTTCGAGCGGTTCACCATGCCGGCGGTGGTCTCCATCGTCTGGAACCTGACCATCATCGCGGCGATCGTCGCGTTCCAGGGCTCGATCGGCGTGGACGCCATCGCCTGGGGCATGCTCGTCGGGACGGTGCTCGAGGTGGCGATGCTGGCCGGCGCGGCGCGTCACCGGGGGCGCTGGCTCTGGCCCCGGTTCGGCCTCGGCGACCCTCTGCTGCGGCGCGTGCTGCTGCTCATGGTGCCGATCACCATCACGCTGGGCATCCTCAACTTCAACTCGCTCATCGCGACCTGGTTCGCCCAGTTCGTGAGCGACAGGGCAGCGGCCGAGATCGGGTACGCCTTCCGCCTCTACCAGCTGCCGCAGGGGATCTTCGCCGTGACCATCGGCACGGTGCTGTTCCCCAGCCTCTCGCGCTTCGCGGCGCAGCGGGACGAGGGGCGGTTCCGCGACACGGTCTCGCTGGGCGTGCGGCAGATGGTGTTCGTCTCGCTGCCATTCGTGGCCTGGTTCGCCGTGATGCCGGAGGCCTTCGTCGAGCTCGTGTACCAGCGCGGCAACTTCGACGCTGCGGCCACCACGGAGGTCGCCGGGGCGCTCGCCTTCTTCTCCGTGGGGCTCGCGTTCGCCAATGCGAACATCATGCTGAACCGCTCCTTCCAGAGCATGCAGAGGCCGTGGCTGCCGCTGTACGTGGCCGTCGGCAACCTCATCGTCAACTTCGTGCTGTGCTGGCTGCTCTACGAGCCCCTGGGGGTGCGTGGGCTGACGCTCAGCATGGCGGCGGTCTCGGCGGTCAACTTCTTCGCCCTGTTCGTCCTGCTCCGGCGGCAGGTGGGACGGGTGGACGGGCGCCGCATGGCGACAGCGGCCGGCGGCGCCCTGCTCTGCGCTCTCGTGCTCTCGGCGGTGTCCTACGGCGTGTGGCGGGCGCTGGAGGACGTGGCCGCCCGCGGCTTCTGGGGACTGCTGGCGGCGGTCGTCGCGGCGGTCGCCGCCGGCGCTGCCGCCTACCTGCTCCTCGCGAAGGCGCTCAGGCTCGAGGAGCTGAGCGTGGTGCGCCAGGTGTTCCGCCGGCGCGGCCGCGGGCGGCGCGAGAGCGGGGGCGGGGAGGCTTCGCCGCCGCCCCCGGACCTGCCCCCGGCCTCCGGCTGACGACCCGCCGCCCGCCCGGGCGCGTCAGTCTTCGGCCGCGCGCGAGCGTCGTGCAGACGAGGCCGCCCCTGCGGCGACGCCTTCCCCGCCTCTAGCCTGTACAATCAGCGGTCGTGACTCCGCTCGACCACATCCGCAACTTCAGCATCATCGCGCACATCGACCACGGCAAGTCGACCCTGGCCGACCGCATCCTCGAACGCACGGGGACGGTCGCCGCGCGCGACATGAAGGAACAGCTCCTCGACAAGATGGAGCTCGAGCGCGAGCGCGGGATCACCATCAAGAGCCAGGCCGTCCGCATCAGCTACACGGCGGCGGACGGCCAGACCTACCAGCTCAACCTCATCGACACGCCCGGCCACGTCGACTTCACGTACGAGGTCTCGCGCAGCCTCGCCGCCTGCGAGGGCGCGGTGCTGCTGGTCGACGCCACGCAGGGTGTGGAGGCCCAGACGGTGGCCAACGCGTACCTCGCCATCGACAACGACCTCGAGATCATCCCGGTGCTCAACAAGATCGACCTGCCGGCGAGCAACGTGCCGGAGGCCGAGCTGGAGCTGCACGAGCTCACGGGCGCCACGCACGACGAGATCCTCGCCGTCTCCGCCAAGACCGGCGAGGGCGTGGACGACGTGCTGGAGGCCGTGGTGACGAGGACGCCGCCGCCGACGGGCGACCCGGCGGCGCCCCCTCGCGCGCTTATCTTCGACAGCGAGTACGACCAGTACCGGGGCGTGATCGCCTACGTGCGCGTCGTTGACGGCCGCTTCAGCCGCCGCCAGCTCGTGCGGCTGATGAGCACCGGCCAGGACGCCGAGATCGAGGAGCTCGGCTTCTTCCACCCGTCCATGACGCCGGCCGACCACCTCGAGACCGGTGAGGTCGGCTACATCATCACCGGCGTCAAGGACGTGGCCCAGGTGCGCGTCGGCGACACCATCACGGACAAGAAGCGCCCGGCCGGCGAAGCCCTGCCGGGCTACAAGGTCGTGCAGCCGATGGTGTTCACGGGCCTGTTCCCGACCGAGGGCGACAAGTTCGAGGAGCTCCGCGACGCTCTCGAGAAGCTCAAGCTGAACGACGCGGCGCTGCTCTACGAACCGGAGAGCTCGGTCGCGCTCGGGTTCGGCTTCCGCTGCGGCTTTCTCGGGCTGCTGCACATGGACATCGTGCGCGAGCGGCTGGAGCGCGAGTACGGGCTCGAGCTCATCACCACCATGCCCAGCGTGGAGTACCACGCCTACCGCACCAACGGCGAGATGACGGTGGTCCGCAACCCCAGCCAGATGCCAGACGCCACGCACATCGAGCGCATCGAGGAGCCGTACGTGAGCGCCAGCATCCTCGTGCCCAGCGAGTTCGTGGGGACGATCATGGAGCTCTGCCAGGGGCGCCGGGCCGACTTCGTCGACATGAAGTACCTCTCGCCGGAGCGCGTGGAGATGCACTACAAGCTGCCGCTGGCCGAGATCGTGCTCGACTTCTTCGACCAGCTCAAGACGCGCACGCGCGGCTATGCCTCGCTGGACTACGACTACTCCGGCTACCGGGCCAGCGACCTCGTCAAGCTCGACATCCTGCTCGCCGGCGAGCCGGTGGACGCCCTCTCGCTCATCATCCCGCGCGAGAAGGCCCACCTGCGCGGCAAGGCGCTGGTCACCAAGCTGCGCCAGAAGATCCCGCGCCAGCTGTTCGAGGTGCCGGTGCAGGCGGCGATCGGCAACAAGGTCGTGGCGCGCGAGACGGTCAAGGCCGTGCGCAAGGACGTCACCGCCAAGTGCTACGGCGGCGACATCAGCCGCAAGCGCAAGCTGCTCGAGAAGCAGAAGGAAGGCAAGAAGCGGATGAAGCAGCTCGGCGTGGTCGAGGTGCCGCAGGAGGCCTTCCTCGCCGTGCTGGAGCTCGAGCCGGGCGACAAGGACCGCTGATGGCGGCCGCCCGGCCTCGCCTCGAGCGGCCGGACGTGCGCTTCCACGCCTCGTTCCTCGCCGCGCTCGGGGAGTGCCACGCGGAGGGACGGCACCTGCACATCGCGGCCACGCCGCTCGAGGATCCCGAGGAGTTCGGGCGGTACTGCGCGGCCGTGAACGCCGGGGTGGAACGGCCGGGCGAACCCGACTTCTTCCTCGCCCGGCTGAACGGCACCCCGTTCCCCGCAGCCTGGATCGACGGCTACGTGCCGCAGACGGTGCTGTGGTGGACGGCCGGCGACGAGTACATCGGCCGGCTGTCGATCCGCCACCGCCTGACGCCGCACCTGCTCTACCACGGCGGCAACATCGGGTTCGAGGTGCGGCCCACGGCCCGCCGCCGGGGGCACGCGACGAGGATGCTGGCGGCGGCGCTGCCGCTGGCCGCCGACCTCGGCATCTCCCCAGCGCGCCTCGACTGCGACGTCGCCAACGTCGCCTCCCGCCGCGTGATCGAGAAGAACGGCGGCGTGCTCGACGAGGAGCGCGGCGGCAGCTTCTTCTTCTGGGTCCCGACGCGATGAACGCCGGCCGGGATGAGGCAGCGCCCAAGGCTGCCGCCGCAGCGTGGGCGCCGGCGCCGTTCGAGGGGCCGGTGCGGCATATCTACGTGCACGTCCCCTTCTGCCGCGCCCGCTGCGACTACTGCGACTTCGCGTCCGAGGCGGTGGGCGCCGGCGGGCGGGCCGGGGCGGAGGTCGCCCGCCGACTGGACGCGTACGTCGACGGCGTGGTCGCCGAGTGGGAGCGGGAGCGGGCGGCGCACGACGTGCGCCGCCTCCACACGCTCTACCTCGGCGGCGGCACCCCGAGCCTGCTGGGGCCGGAGCGGCTCGAGCGGCTGCTCGAGCTCTTCCGGCCCCATCTCACACCGCACGCCGAAGTCACCGTCGAGACCAACCCGGAGGACGTCGACGAGTCCTACGCGGCGTGGGCCGCGGCGGCGGCGCCGGGTCCCGCGCCGGGGGTGCGGCGCGGCGTGCGCGTCTCGCTCGGCGTGCAGAGCTTCTCGGCGGCGCTCCGGGCCGTGCTCGGACGGACGGCGCGGGCGGACCCCGTCGAGGCCTTCGGCCGCCTGCGCGCCGCCGGCGTCGCCAGTCTGGGGCTGGACCTCATCCACGGCATCCCGGGGCAGACGCCGGAGCTGCTGGGCGCCGACATCGCGACCGTGCTCGATCTGCGCCCGGACCGTGTGTCCTGGTACGAGCTCGACGTGATCGAGGGGACGGCGCTGGCGGCGCGCCTCGCGGCGGCCGGAGGCGACCCGTCCGCCATGCCCGCGGACCCCATGGACGACGTCCGCGCCGCCGGCTACCGGCGCATCGTGCGCGGGCTCTCCCGCGCCGGCTACGACTGGTACGAGGTCAGCAACTTCGCGCTGCCGGGGCGGAAGGCGCGTCACAACGTGGCCGTCTGGCGCGCGCGTCCCTACCTGGGCCTCGGCCCCGCGGCCGTGAGCACCGTCGGCGCGACGCGCCGGACCAACGCCGCCGGCACCGCCGCGTGGGCGGCGGCGCTGGCCGCAGGCGAGGCGCCGCCGCGCGTGGAGGAGGCGCTCGACGCCGCGACGCGCGCCCGCGAGCGCCTGTTCCTGGCGGCCCGCTGCGGCGAGCGTGTCCCGCTCGCCGAGGTGGCCGCCGTCATCGATCAGACCGCCGCCAGGACCTTCGCGCAGGCTGGATTGGTTTCCCTGCACAGTGGTACAATCCGCGTGACGCGAAAGGGGAGGCACGTGGCAGACCAGCTGTGCGTGCGCCTGTTTCGCGATCAGCGTTTAAGGGAGTGATTTGGCGCTCACGGCAAGACAAGAACAGGTCCTGCGGACCGTCATCGAGGAGTACATCGCGATCGGGGCTCCCGTAGGGTCCCGTCATCTCAGCGAGCACTTCGACTTCGGCGTGGCCGCGTCCACCCTTCGGAGCGACCTGGCCGACCTCGAGGAGCTGGGCATGCTGGCGCACCCGCATACGTCCGCGGGGCGGGTGCCCACGGACGCGGGATACCGGCACTACGTGGACGCCGTCGTCGCCGAGCGCGGCGAGGCCGCGCCGGCCATCCGGCTCGAACGTGACCGGGCCGCCAACGAGATCGACGACGCGCTGCGCGAGACGGCCGAGGCGCTCTCCCGCGTCACCGAGCTGCTCGCCGTCGTCTCGGCGCCGGCGGTCACCACCTCGAGTCTGCGCCACATCGAGATCCTCTCGCTGCAGCCGCGGCTGGTCATGGTGGTCCTCATCACCACCTCCGGCCAGGTGACCAAGCGGATGTTCTCGTTCGGCGACCCGGTGGACGAAGGGCTGGCCGAGTTCGCCCGTGTGTACCTCAACGAGCGCCTCGTGGGGGCGCAGCTGGGCACGAGGCGCATCGCCACAGTGTTCGAGAGCCCGGACCTGCGGCCCAAGGAGCGGGCGTTCCTCGAGGCGCTGCGCCCCGCGTTCGAGAGTCCCAGTCCGGGCGACGTGGAAGGCCTGCACCTGGGCGGCACGTCGCGGCTGCTCGACAATCTCTCCCGGGCGGGCGTGCAGCACCTCAACGAGGTCCTGGAGATGCTCGAGGAGCGCTACAACCTGCTCGAGCTGCTCGCCGGCGCGCTGCGCGAGGAAGGCGTGTACCTGCGCATCGGGCACGAGATGCCGTCGCCGTCGCTGCAGGAGTGCTCCATGGTGGCCAGCACCTACGGCGTGGCCAACCGCAGCCTCGGCACCGTGAGCGTCATCGGTCCCACCCGCATGGACTACCAGCGCGTCATCGCTACGGTGCGGGCCACCGCGGACGGCCTCAGCACGTATCTCGAAGATATCTGGTGACCTGACCATCTCCGACCCGGGACCAGCCAGTGAAGCGTGATTACTACGACGTGCTCGGCGTGCGCCGCGACGCCGACGCCGGTGAGATCAAGAAGGCCTTCCGCAGGCTGGCGCGCGAGTGCCATCCGGACGTCAATCCCGACGATCCGGACTGCGAGGCGCGCTTCAAGGAGGCGGCGGAGGCCTATGAAGTGCTCTCCGACGCCGACTCGCGCGCCGCCTACGACCGCTACGGCTTCGACGGCCTGCGCGGCCGCCAGATGACCGACTTCGAGCACGTCGGCTTCGGCGACCTCTTCAACATCTTCTTCGGCGGCGGCATGTTCGACAGCGTGCTGCGGGACACCGGCGGGATGTGGGGCGCGGCGACGGGCGGAGCGCCCGCGCCGCGCGGCGACGACGTCGAGACCCGCCTCGACCTCACCTTCGCCGAGGCCGTGTTCGGCGTCACCAAGGACATCGAGGTGACTGCCGACGCCGTCTGCGAGACGTGCTCGGGGAGCGGCGCCAAGGGCGGCGCCGGCCGCGAGCAGTGCCCACAGTGCCGCGGCAGCGGTCGCATGCGCGAGGTGTCCAGTCTGGGCGGGTTCGGGCAGTTCATCCGGACCAGCACCTGCAACGTGTGTCGCGGCCAGGGGACCATCGTGAAGGAACCGTGCGAGACGTGCCTCGGCACGGGCCGCGTGCGCCAGACGAGGACCGTGTCGGTCGACGTGCCCGCCGGCATCGCCGACGGACAGCGGCTGCGGCTGGCGGGTGAGGGCGGCGCCGGCTCGTACGGCGGCAGGCCGGGCGACCTCTACGTCACCATCGGCGTCGAGGCGCACGACCACTTCGTGCGCGACGGCGACGACCTCGTCTATCGGCTCGACATCACGATGGTCGAGGCCGCCCTCGGCACGACGGCCTACGTCCCGGCTCTCGACGGCGACATCGAAGTACAGATCAAGCCCGGCACCCAGCCGGGTGAGGTCAAGACGTACCGCAGCCGCGGCGTGCCGGTGCTGCAGGGGTACGGGCGCGGCGACCTCAAGGTCGTGGTCAACGTGCTCATCCCGCGCAAGCTCAGCGACGAGCAGCGGGACCTGCTCGACCGGTTCGCCCAGGCCAGCGGAGAGGGCGACTACGAGGCCGACCAGAGCTTCTTCGACAAGATCCGCGCGGCCTTCCGCCAGTGATGCGGCCAGAGCGACGGTCCTCCCGGGCGGGCTCTGGCGGAGCCCGATGAAGCGGGCGCGCTACACCCGGTACACCGTCCGGCTCGCGAAGGCCGGCGCGGCGACCTCCTCCGGAGCCGCCGCGGGCGCCGACGCTGCGTCATCCGGCGCAGCGTCTGCGGCCTCCGGCGCCGCGTCGACCCCCGACGACGACTGGTCCGGCTCGGCCGCCTACGCGAGGGCCTTCGACCCGGAGGCGCTCGACTACGTCGACTCGCGAGCCGTCGACGAGGTGCTCGCGCTGCAGCCCGCCGGCTGGCAGGAGGAGGACGGCGGGCGGACGCTCGTCTTCTGGCTGGAGGACGGCGCCGAGGCGGACGACGACGTCGCCGCGGCGCTCAGGCGGATCGGCGCGCTCGGGAGGCTCGAGGTCGCCGCCGAGCAGCCCGGCTGGGAGGACGCCTGGCGGCGGTTCCACAAGCCGCATGTGATCGGGCGACTCTACGTGCGCCCGCCCTGGTACCCCGCCCGCGACGACCTGCTCGACATCGCCGTCGAGGCAGGACTCGCGTTCGGGACCGGCGGCCACGCCAGCACGCGCCAGTGCCTCGAGCTCATCCAGACGGTCACGCCCGGGTCGCTGCTCGATCTGGGGTCCGGCTCCGGCGTGGTCTCGTTCGCCGCGCTGCGGCTGGGGTTCGCGCCGGTCACGGGCATCGACATCGATCCGGTGGCCGTGCGCGCCGCCGCCGGCAACGCCGCGATGAACGGACTCGACGTCACGTTCCTCGTCGGCGACGCGACCGACCCGGCATATCCGCTGCCCGGCGCGGACGTCGCGGTGGCGAACATCGCGCTCCGCCCGATCCTGCGTCTCGCGGAGCGCTGGCGACCGGGAGCCGCAGGGGCGACTCCGCCGGCCGAGGTGCTCCTCTCCGGCCTGCTCGTCGAGCAGGCGGAAGAGGCGCTGGCGGCCTATCCGCTCTTCAGCGAGGTCGCACGGGTGGACGACGGCACTTGGCTGACCCTGCAGCTGTCGAGGCGGACATGACGCGGGTCGCCGCCGGCTTCGTCGGCTGCAAAGTCAGTCAGGCCGACGGGGAGGAGGCCCTCGCGGGCCTCGCCGCCGCAGGCCTCGAACCGGTGACGACGAGGGACGCGGCGGACGTCGTCGTCGTCCATACGTGCTGCGTGACGGCTGAGGCCGAGCGGAAGTCTCGCCGCATGGTGCGGCGCGCGGCCTCGGAGGGTAAGCGCGTGGTCGTGGCCGGCTGCGCGGCGGCGCTGCGGCCGGAGCAGTTCGCCGGAGAGGGGATCACGGTGGCGGCGCGGCCGGACTGGGCCGCCGTGGCCGCCGAGCTTGCCGGCGAAGGACGGCGGCCGCCCGAAGCGGTGTTTCCTCTCGCGACCGATCCGGACGGGAGCAGCCCGGCGGCGCGCGCCACTCCCGGCGCGCGCACCCGTCTCGTGCTCAAGGTGCAGGACGGCTGCGCCGGCGCGTGCACCTACTGCGTGGTGCGGCTCGTGCGGGGGCGTCCCCGCAGCGTGCCGCTCACGCAGGCGCTGGCAGCCGCCCGGGAGGGCCTCGACGCGGGGTGCGGGGAGGTCGTGCTGAGCGGCATCGACCTGGGAGCCTGGCGCGACGGCGCGAAGCGGCTGCCCGACCTCGTCGCCGCCGTGGCGGAGCTGGGCGGGCTGCGGCGGGTGCGGCTCTCGTCCGTCGAGCCGCGCCACGTGACGCCGGCGCTGCTCGAGCTGCTGCGGCACCCGCGCGTGGCGCGCCACCTGCACGTGCCCCTGCAGTCGGCCGACGACGGCGTGCTCCGCCACATGCGCCGGCCGTATACCCGGGACGGGTATCTGCGCGCGGTCGAGGGTCTGCGCGACGTGCCCGGCGGGGCTATGCTGAGCACGGACGTCATCGTGGGCTACCCCACGGAGGACGAGGCGGCGTTCGGCCGCACCCTGGCGGCGCTCGAGAGCGGCCTCTTCGGGCGCGTGCACGTGTTCGCGTACTCGCCGCGGCCGGGCACGGCAGCGGCGGAGCTGCCGCCCCTGCCGGCCGCGGTGGTCAAGGAGCGCATGGCGCGCGTGCTGGCGGCCGCAGAGGCGGCCGCCCTCGCCGCGCGGCGGGCGGCCCTCGGCCGTGAGGCCGAGGTCCTGGTCGAGGAGCGACGGGACGGCGCCTGGAGGGGGTACAGTTCGGAGTACGTACGATATGCGCTGCACGGTCGCGCCCGGCGTGGTGAGCTGGTGCGGGTCGTCGCGCATGAGCTGGCCGGCGACGGCGTCGTGGCGTACGTCGGCGCCGGATCGAGAACGGGCGGGCCCGTCGTGCCAGACGGACCCGGCGAGAAGTGAGGGAACGGATGGCTGAGGACTGCATCTTCTGCAGGATCGCCGCCGGGGAGGTCCCGGCGGAGTTCGTGAACGAGGACGAGCACTTCGTGGCGTTCCCGGATCTGCATCCGCAGGCGCCCGTCCACCTGCTGGTGATCCCGCGCACGCACGTGGCGTCGCTGGACGAGGCCGAGGCCCTGGATCCCGCGGCCTCGGCCGGCGCGCTCGCGTTCATCGCCGCGACGGCCCGCGCCGCCGGCGTGGCGAAGGGCGGCTACAGGGTCGTGGCGAACACGGGTCCCGACGCGGGTCAGGAGGTCGGGCACCTGCACTGGCACGTGATCGGAGGGAAGCGGCTGGGAGGCATGGCATGAGCGGTCTGCCTGCGGCGGCCCGCTCGTGCACGCCGGAAAAGGAGATCCCATGAGAGAACTCGGGGCCATCGAGCAACGCATCAAGGACGACGCCACTGCGGCACTCAAGGCGGGCGACAAGCGGCGCCGCAAGGCGCTCAGCGCCATCGTCGCGGCGCTCAAGAAGGAGCGCATCGACAGCCGCAAGGAGCCCACGGAGGCGGATGAGCTGACCGTCCTCAAGCGCGAGCGCAAGCGGCGCGCCGAGGCTATCGAGGTGTACGACAAGGCGGGGCGCGCCGACCTCGCCGACCAGGAGCGCTACGAGGAGGAGCTCATCAAGGCCTACATGCCGCAGGAGCTCAGCGACGCCGAGCTCGAGGCTCTGGTGGGCGAGGGGATCGCCGCCACCGGCGCCGCCACGCCAAAGGACATGGGCAAGGTCATGGGCTGGCTGAAGCCCAAGGTGGCCGGCCGTGCCGACGGCAAGAAGCTGAGCGACATGGTCCGCGGACGGCTGGGAGGCTGAAGGCACGTGGCTGAGGTGGCGCGCGCGGTCATCGACCTCGACAGCAACAGCGAGGCTCTCGCCCTGGCCGGGGAGCACGACGGGCACCTCAAGATCCTCGAGCAACGGCTGGACTGCAAGCTCACCATGCGCGGCAACATGCTCATCCTCGAGGGCGACGCCGGGGCGGTGGACAAGGCGCGCGCCGCCATCGAGGAACTGCTCACGGTGATCCACTCGGGGAGGCCGCTCAATCCGGCGATGGTCGAGTCGCTCATGGACATCGCCGTCAACGCCTCGGGCAAGCCGAGCGAGGTGTACGGAGACGTGGTGTGGACGCACCGCGGCCGCCAGGTGGGACCGCGCACGGTCAACCAGAAGCTCTACGTGGACGCCATCCGCAGCAACACGATCACCTTCGGCATCGGCCCGGCCGGCACCGGCAAGACATACCTGGCTACGGCGATGGCGGTCAGCGCCTTCTTCGGCAAGCAGGTGGGCCGGATCATCCTCACGCGGCCGGCGGTCGAGGCGGGGGAGAGCCTCGGCTTCCTGCCGGGGACCGTCAGCGAGAAGGTCGACCCGTACTTCCGGCCGCTGTTCGACGCCCTGTACGACATGATCGACGGCGAGAGGCTGGCGGCGCTCATCGAGAAGGGCGAGATCGAGGTGGCTCCGCTCGCCTACATGCGCGGTCGCACGCTCAACGACTCGTTCATCATCCTGGACGAGGCCCAGAACACCTCGCCGGAGCAGATGAAGATGTTCCTGACGCGTCTCGGGTTCGGCAGCAAGATGGTGGTCACGGGGGACGTGACCCAGATCGACCTGCCGCACAGCCGGACCTCGGGGCTCGTCACCGTGCCCGAGGTCCTGGACGACATCGCGGACATCAGCATCGTGCAGTTCGACGGCCACGACGTCGTGCGCCACAAGCTCGTGCAGCGGATCGTCAATGCCTACAAGGCGCACGACGACGAGGTCGGCGCGGCGCGGGAGCAGCGGCGGGCGGAGGCTCGGCGGCGCCGCGAGGCCGGCCGCAGGCCGGAGCCCGGCGACGCCGGGACTCCCGGCGACGAGGAGGCCGGCTCGTGAACGTCGTCGAGGTCTTCAACAGCACGCGGACGGCGATCGACGAGGAGCTCGTCGCGCGCCTCGTCGGCAGGGTGCTCGACGAGGAGGGCGTCGACGGAGCCGAGGTGTCGGTCGCGTTCGTCGGCGAGACCCGCATCCGCGCGCTCAACAGGGAGCACCGCGGCAGGGACGAGGTGACCGACGTGCTCAGCTTCCCGCTGGAGGAGTGGGAAAGCCCGGACGAAACGGTCGACGCGACCCTCGACGGGGCGGCGCCGACGGCGGAGGCGCGAGCGGCCGTGGTCGGATCTCTCGCGCCCGACCTCGGCGCGGTGGCCGAGGCGGCGGTCGCCGGCGAGTCCGGACCGCCGCTCCTGCTCGGCGACGTCGTGATCTGTGCGCGCCAGGCGCTGCGCCAGGCGCGCGCCGACGACCTGCCCCCGTCGCTCGAGGTGGCCGTGCTCCTCACCCACGGCACGCTGCATCTGCTCGGCTACGACCACGAGACGGACGCGGGTCAGATGGCGCTGCGGCAGGCCGAGGTGCTGGAACTCGTCGACTGGGAGGGGCTGGTTGAAGCGCCGCCGCGGTAACCTGCTCACCAGCTTCAACTACGCCTTCGACGGCATCGTCCACGCGCTCCGCCACGAGCGGAACATGTGGATCCACTTCACCATCGCCGCCCTGGTGCTCGTAGCGGCGCTTTTCTTCGCGCTCACGCGTGTGGAGGTCATCGCGCTGCTCGTGGCCATCTCCTTCGTGCTCATCACCGAGATGTTCAACACGGCGATCGAGCACGTGGTGGACCTCGTCACCGACGAGGAGGACCCGCGCGCCCGCATCGCCAAGGACGTCTCGGCCGGCGCCGTCCTCGTCGCGGCCGTCAACGCCGTCGCGGTCGCCTACCTCGTCTTCTACGACAAGATCACGAGCGTGCCGTACACGATCCTCAGCAAGCTGCGCGGCTCGCCCATCGACGTCACGGTGGTCGCCCTGTTCATCGTGATCCTGGTCGCGATCGCCATGAAGGCGGTCACCCGCCGGGGCACCGCCTTCCGCGGCGGTCTGCCGTCGGTGCACGCAGCCCTGGCGTTCGCCGCCTGGGTCGCGGTGACGTTCGTCGCCGCCGGGACGACGTTCGCGCTGCCGATCTCGGCCATCACGCTGTTCCTCGCCGTGCTCGTCGCGCAGAGTCGCGTCCAGGCCCAGATCCACACCCTCACCGAGGTGGCGGTCGGCGCGGCGCTCGGCATCGCCGTCACCGCGCTCCTCTTCCGGATCTGGTACCCGATATGAGCGACGGCGGACGAGAGCGGTACGGAGCGCCGGGCCGGCCGCCGGAGGCGGGCGAGCGCCGGCTGTACGACGAGGCGCTGGCCGCGGCGGAGCGTGCCTATGCGCCGTACTCCGGCTTCCGTGTCGGCGCCGTGGCGGTGGGCGCGTCCGGCCGCCGCCGCAGCGGCGTGAACGTCGAGAACGCCGCCTCTCCCGCCGGCCTGTGCGCCGAGCGGGCGGTGCTCGCCGCCCTCGTCGCCGACGGCGAGCGCGAGCTCCGCACGGTCGCCGTCGCCGCCGCCGACGGCTCGGACTGCCTGCCGTGCGGTCTGTGCCTCCAGGCGCTCGCCGAGTTCGGCGACCTCGAGCTCGTGGTACGGTCCGCCGGCGACCTCGTCGTCGTGCGCCTGCGCGAGCTGCTCACGGCGCCGTTCGTGCTGCCCGGGGAGCGCGGCGATGACTGATCCGGGGGGCGGGGAGTTCCGCAGCGGCTTCGTGGCCGTGTTCGGCAGGCCCAACGTCGGCAAGTCGACGCTGGTCAATGCGCTGGTCGGGCGCAAGGTGAGCATCGTGAGCGACCACCCGCAGACCACACGCCGGCGCATCACCGGCGTCGTGAGCATGGAAGGCTGCCAGATCGTCCTGCTGGATCTGCCCGGGTTCCAGAAGCCGTTCGACTCGCTCACGAGGCGCATGCAGACGACGGTCGACGACGCCCTGGGCGAGGTCGACGCCGCCCTCGTGCTGCTCAACGCGAGCGAGACGTTCGGGGCGGGCGACCGCTACATCACGCAGGCGGTCGCCCGGGCCGGCCTGCCGGCCGTGGTCGTGCTGAACAAGGTCGACCTCGTCGACGGCCCCACTCTGGACGTGAAGCTCCGGGAGGCGCGCGACCTCTGCGGCGGCGACGTGCTGCCCGTCTCCGCCGTGCGGAGAGACGGGCTCCCAGACGTCCTCGCGCGCCTCACCTCCGCCGTGCCGCCGGGGCCCGTGTACTTCCCGGAGGGCCAGCTGAGCGACCAGCCGCTCGAGCTGCTCGTGGCGGAGCTCATCCGCGAGCAGGCGCTGCGGCTGACCCGCGACGAGGTGCCCCACGCCGTCGCCGCCGAGGTCGGCTCCATCACCGAGCGCACGGACAGGCCGCTCGTGGAGATCGAGGCGAGTCTCATCGTCGAGACGGAGTCGCAGAAGGCGATCGTGGTCGGCAAGGGCGGCCGCGTCATCAAGGCTGTGGGCAGCGGCGCCCGCCACGAGATCGAGGCCATCCTCGGGGTCCAGGTCTTCCTCGATCTGCGCGTCAAGGTCCGCAAGCGCTGGCGCCGCGACGACCGCTACATCGAGCGCCTCCTGTAGACCGGACGACGCGTCTGCCACACCGCAGACGGCTTGCTATACTGGCGCCGCTCAGCCAGACCGACGCCACGGGCACCGGAGGATCCAGGCGTGCAACCTGAGGAACTCGCCAAGACCATCGACCATACGCTGCTGCGCTGTGAGGCGACCAGCGCGGACGTCGAGGTGCTGTGCCGCGAGGCGGCGGAGTACCACTTCGCCGCCGTCTGCCTGTTCCCGCACTACGTCTCCATGGCCGCGTCCCTGCTCAAGGGGACGGACGTCAAGACGTGCACCGTCATCTCCTTCCCGTTCGGGGCCGACACGCCGCGCATCAAGGCGCTGGCGGCGGACGAGGCCGTCCGCAGGGGCGCCGATGAGGTCGACGTCGTCATCAACGTGTCGGCGCTGCTCTCGGGCGAGCTCGGGCTGGTCCGGGACGAGCTCGCCGGGATCGTCCGCGCCGTCCGCGTGCGCGGCGTGAACACCGGCCACGGGCAGGTCATCGTCAAGGCGATCATCGAGACCTGCTATTTGGACGACAGGTACAAGCGACTCGCCTGCCACATCTGCGAACAGGCCGGCGTGGACTTCGTCAAGACGTCCACGGGCGTGGGGCCGCAGGGCGCCACGGTCAAGGACGTGGAGCTGCTCCGCGACTGCCTCGACGCCGGGATCGGCGTCAAGGCGTCGGGCGGGATCCGCACCGCCGCCGACGCCGAACGGATGATCGGCGCCGGCGCCGTGCGGCTCGGCACGAGCTCCGGCGTGGCGATCATGGAGGAGCTGCTCGCCTGAGGGCGGGCCGCAGGCCGTGATGGACCACGACGCGTTCCTCGCGCTGGTGCGCTACAACGACGACGGGCTGGTCCCGTGCGTGGTGCAGGACGCCGGCACCGGCGAGGTGCTCATGGTCGCGTATGCGGACGACGAGGCCGTGCGCACCACGCTGGCCACGGGCGAGGCGCACTTCTGGAGCCGCAGCCGGCAGGAGCACTGGCACAAGGGCGCCACCAGCGGGAACGTGCAGCGGGTGGTCTCCCTGCGCCTGGACTGCGACCAGGACACGCTGCTGCTCGCCGTCGAGTGCGCCGGGCCGGCCTGTCACACCGGCGCCGTGAGCTGTTTCGACGACGCGGCGAACGGCGGCGCGGTCGCCAGTCCCGCCGGCGGCGGGTGAGCCGGCCCGGCTCCGGGCGCCGGCTCCGTCCCGACCTCACCGGCGTCCTTCTGCTCGCGATCCTCGCGCTGGCGGTCGCCCTCCGTCTCAAGGGCGTGTCCTGGGGCCTGCCGTACAGCTTCGTCAACGCGGACGAGAGCACGGTGCTGCCCAAGGCCTTCGCCGCCGCGAGCGGTCACCCGAACCCTCAGTTCTTCTTCTATCCGTCCTTCTTCTTCTACCTGGTCGCGGCGGTCTACCTGGCGGCCGCGCCCGTCTGGTGGCTGCTCGGCAACGGCAACCTGCTCGCCCAGACGTCGTTTGTCGTGGATCCGGCGCCCTACTTCCTCCTTGCGCGGCTGCTCTCCGTGGCCATGGGGACCGCCTCCGTCTACCTGCTGTACCGGCTGGGCCGGGACGCCTTCGGCCGCCCGGCCGGTCTTCTCGCGGCACTGTTCCTGGCGGCGTCGCCCCTGCACGTGGCCTACTCGCACATGGCGGTCACCGACGTCACCGCCGTCGCCCTCGCCCTCCTGGCGCTCGTGCTGCTGCACCGGGCGGCGCGACCGGCGGAGGCCTTCGGCGCCGAGGGGGACGCCGCGTCCGGCCGTCGCGTCCGGCGTCTGCTCGTGCTCGGCGCCGTGGCCGCCGGCCTCGCGACCTCGACCAAGTACAACCTGGGGATGCTCGTCCTGCCGGCGACGGTGGCCGCCGTCTACGCCGCCGGGGGAGAGGCCGCCGGGCGCGTCGCCGCCGGCGGCCGCGCCGTCCTCGTGTGGCTTCGCCTCCTGGGGCTGCGCGTCTACCTGCCGATGCTGGCCGCGTTCGTCGTCGCTTCCCCGTTCGTCCTGCTCGACGCGCCGCACTTCGTCCGCGACTTCCGCCGCCAGACGGAGATCATGGACAGGGGCTGGCTGGGCTTCGAGAACGTCGGCAACGGTCTCTGGTACAACGTGACGCCCAACCTGACGGGGGCGATCGGCGTGGTCGCCCTGGTGCTCGCCGCGGCAGGACTGGCCTGGGCGCTCTGGCGCCATACCCGTGCGGACCTGATCGTGGCGCCCTACGTCATCCTCTACTTCGTGTACATCGGCACCTGGAAGGAGCTCGCCGACCGCTACCTCCTGCCGATCGTCCCGCTGCTTCTCCTGGTGGGCGTGCGGCTCGTGGTCGAGGTGGTCGAGCGGGCGCGGACTCGGGCGGGGGTGCGGGGGCGGGTCGTCGCCGTGTGCGCCGCCGCCGTGGTGCTCGCCCTCGCGTTCGCGCCATCTCTTGCGGACTCCGTCGCCTTCGACAGGGCGCTGAGCGGCACCGACACCCGCGAGGTGGCGCGCGCCTGGATCGACGAGAACCTGCCGCCCGGCGCCCATGTCGCGCTGGAGAACTACACGGCGCCGCTGGTCGACGAGGACGACCTGGAGCACTACCGCGACGCCGGGCTGCACCCGGTCGCCTTCAGGCTCCTGCGGATCAAGCTGCCGGCGCCCGAGACGCCGGACGTCCAGCGCGACCTCGCCTGGCTTCGCGGCCAGGATGTGGAGTACGTGCTCGTGAGCAGCCGCATCTGGGAGCGCGTGCTGGCGGCGGCCGACGACTACCCGACCGCCGCGGCGTTCTACGAAGAGCTGGACGCCGAGGCGGACCTGGTCAAGGAGTTCCGGCCGGGCCTGGGCGAGCGCGGGCCGGTGCTCAGGCTGTACCGCCTGGACTGAGGCCGCCGCCCCCCGTCAGGGCGGGTCAGGCCGGCGGCCCGGCCGTCAGGGCCGGTCCGGCCGCCGGCCGGAGAGCCCTTCCGGCGCCTCGGAGGCCGCCGCCTGCCACTCGCCGTCCGGGATGGGCTTGCGCCCCGGCCGCACGATCGCGTAGGCGACGAACCCCGGCGGGATCGGCAGCCAGAAGTTGATGATGCGGTAGACGAGCACCACGGCGACCGCGACCGCCGAAGGGACGCCGAAGCTCACGAAGAGGGCGATCATGAGGCCCTCGATGGCGCCCAGACCGCCCGGCGTGGGCGCCAGCGTCCCGATGGAGTAGGCCACCACGTAGGCGACGAGCAGGTGGCCGAGTCCGACCGTGTACCCGAACGCCTGGAACGTCACCCAGAGACAGAGCGCGTCGAAGAACCAGAAGACGGCGGCGAGCATGAGCGTGGTGCGGAACGACCCGCGGTGCCTGACCATCCGCCGCATGCCGATGAGCAGGTTGTCGATCCAGCCGTCGACGTGACGCTCCCTGATCACCTCGCGCCGCCACAGCCTGTTGACGGCGTGAGCGACCTGCGTGACGCGCAGGCGCAGGCGAGTGGGGCGGTTGTAGAGGTACACGCCGTAGAGCGTGAGCCACAGGATCAGGACGATGAGGACGATCCCGACGAGGTACCCGAAGATGGAGTCGCTGCCCCGCACGAGGATGAGGTAGAGGATGGCCAGCGCGAAGAAGAACCACAGGACCACGTAGTTGAAGAACTGCTGCGCGGCGATCGCGACGAAGATGATGCCGTGCGGCACCTTGTGCTTCATGAGTGCGTTGTAGGTGACCACCCACCCGCCGACGCCGCCGGCCGAGAGGATGTGGCTCACGGCGAGGCCGCTCAGCGTGATCGCCCACACCTCGCGCAGGCGCATGCGGATGTCGAGCACGCGGAGGATGTACCGGAAGAGGTTGGCGTACCCGGCCAGCGCCGCGACCTCGAGCAGGACGGCGAGGACGAGCAGCGCGTAGCGCGCCCGCGAGACGTACTGCAGCGTCTCCTGGGTGTCGACGAGCCGCGGCAGCAGCAGGTAGAGCGCCAGCACGATGACGGCGAAGACGATGATGTGCCGGAGCGTCTTCTTGATGGCGGTCCCCCTGGAAGGACGGAGTCGGCGGGCCCTCCCGCCAAGCTCAAGACAGTACCATACGGAGCCTGCGGTGGGCGGCGGCGGAGGCGGGCGTGGGGTCCGCCGCCGGACGCCGCGTCAGCGGTTCCTGCGGCCGCCCCGGCGCTGCCGGGGCCGGGCGGTGCGCTCGTCGCCGAGCACCGCGCTCTCGATCTCACCGCGCCTGATCCAGGCGTACGCCACGCCGGCCGGGATGCTCGTGAGGGGGAGGAGGCACAGCACCAGCCAGCCGTATCGGCGGGCGACGAACGTGACGAAGACGCCGTACACGAGCGTGGCCGCCCATCCGAAGAGGAGCGCGGCGCCCCAGACGACGATGACGGGGGTGGGGATGAAGGAGACGGAGAGCGCCTCAGCGATAGCGCGCAGGAGGAAGAGCGTCAGCGTGACGCCGGCGAGAAGGAAGAGGTTCGCCAGACGGCGGAGCTCGAGGCGGGTCTTGTCGTCGACCTCCGCCCCGGGGGCGTCCGCGTCGTACTTGATGAACTCGAAGAGTCGCACCGTCCTCGGAGCCCGATGCGTGTCGCGTCGCCCGGCCGGGCATGAACCGGGGGACGCCGGAAGGACGGGGCAAGTCTCTCAGGATGGACGCGCGCAGCACAACCCGGTCAGGGGGTCATGCCGCCCTGTACGACGCGGTCATGTGGCCCGCGGAGCGGGCCGCCGTGGGCGCGTGGCGGCGCCGCCTGGCGGTGGAGGCGCGCGGACGGGTACTCGAGATCGCCGCCGGGACCGGCGCGCAGTTCCGCTGGTACGCGCCCGGGA
Source organism: Actinomycetota bacterium (assembly GCA_012514235.1). Taxonomy (GTDB): domain Bacteria; phylum Actinomycetota; class Thermoleophilia; order UBA2241; family UBA2241; genus CAIXSE01. The sequence goes on along the minus strand of JAAZAR010000035.1, from coordinate 67,581 downwards.
CGGAGGTCACGGCGCTCGAGCCCGACCCCGGGATGCTCGGGCGCGCGCGGCGGCGGGCGGCGGGCGCCGCCGCGCGCGTGGCGGCGGTCCAGGGCCGTGCCGAGGAGGTGCCCTTCCCGGACGGCAGCTTCGACGCGGCCGTGAGCGCGTTCGGGCTCTGCACGGTGAGTGACCCGGCGGCGGCACTCTTGGAGCTCCGCCGGGTCCTCGTCTCCGGCGGCGCGCTGCTGCTGCTCGAGCACGTGCACCTGGCGTGGGAGCCGGGGCGGACCCTGCAGCGCAGGGCGGCCCCGGCATGGGCAGCCGTCGCCGGCGGGTGTCGACTCGACAGGGACACGCTGAGCTCCGCTCGCGAGGCCGGCTTCGTACTGGTGCGCGAGCGGACGCACGTGGCCGGCTGGATCGTCGAGGCGACGCTGCGCAACGCCGCCGGGTTGCGCGCAGAACGTTAACCTGATTCACTCGCTCCCCGAACGAACAAACGAGGCGCCTCCGCCGCCCCCACATCCGTTCGCCCCCCTGACTTCCCCCCTCACCCCCTTCATGGCGTGCGCATGTAGGCAGCGTGCGGCCAGGCGCGGTCGCCCCACCGGCACAGGCCGAAGCCGCTGCCCTCGGGGAAAAGCCGTCGAAAGGACGTTGTGAGTCCAAGGAAGAGCCTGATCGCCGTCATCATCGTCGTTCTCGCCGTCACCATCGCCGCCATGACCGTGCCGCGGCAGGCAGAGGCGGCGTCCCTCAAGAACCGTCTGGCCTCCGCGAGGAAGGCCCTCCGCCAGTCCACGAAGCGCCTGAAGGCCGCCGAGGCCGCCCTGGCCGCAGCCGTCGTTCTCGCCGGGCCGGCCGTCACCGAGCCGGCCCCGGGCGATCCCAGCGCCATCTCGACGTCGTCCGACGTCTCGGCGCCCTCCGCGACCCCCACGCCTATGGCCGTGTCCAGCACCGCCGCCACGCCCGTGACCCCCAGCGTCGAGGAGTTCAAGAAGCGCGTGGCCAAGGCGCGCCGCGCCGTCCGTGCCTGCAAGAAGCGGGTGCGGCGTCTCGCCAGGCAGTACCGCTTCCAGCGCAAGATGGCCGCGTGGGAGCGGCGGGGCGACTGGATGCCGATCATCAAGGTGGCGGCGGCCAAGTACGGCGTCAAGGCCGACGGCATGTACCGCATGATGATGCGTGAGTCCGGCGGTCGCAGGTTCGCCGGCTCCGGCTCGCCGTACAAGGGGCTCTTCCAGTACTGGACCGGCACCTGGTCCGCGAGCTGGAACCCGTACCGTCGCGACAGCATCTACGACGGCAGTTCGCAGATCTTCGCGACGGCCTACGCGATCAGCAGGGGCATGGGTCCGCAGATGTGGACCACGACCTTCGCCTCGCAGTACTGAGGCGGTCTGCCTGACGCGCCCTCGCGCGCGGGCGCGTCGTGCGTGTCCGTTGGAACGGCCGCCGGGAGCTCCTGGGAGCTCCCGGCGGCCGTTCCCGGTCTTCCCGCCGGCGCCGGCGCGTGCAGGGGACGGCACTGATAGGTCAGAATAGGGCCTGACGTGCACCGTGCCGGTGTGGCGGAACTGGTAGACGCGCTCGACTCAAAATCGGGTGCCCGAAAGGGCGTGTGGGTTCGAGTCCCACCTCCGGCACCACCGTTCGCTCCATGCGCGCACGTGGCTGTCGTCTGGTAGGATTCGATACCCGTACTCCACTGCGGGCCATCACGATTCCCTCCGCCCTCGCGTCTTTCGCCGGGCGGCCGTGCAGGAGAGGAGCGCTGCGCATGACGGTGCGGCTTCTGGGGCTCAACTGCAGCCCCCGCGACAACAGCAACAGCAACATCATGCTCGAGACGGCGTTCGAGAAGCTGGATGCCAAGTACCCGGGCCGGTGCGAGCACGAGCTCATCAGTCTGCGCGACCTGCACATCGAACCCTGCAAGGCCTGCAACGTGTGCGGCAAGAAGAAGGACGGGACGTTCATCCCCTGCGTCCGCGCCGACGAGGACGACGTCCAGGGCGTGCTCGACGCCATGGTCGCCGCGGACGGCATCCTCGTGGCCACGCCGGTGTACTTCGGCCTGCCGTCCGATCTGTTCAGCAAGTTCATCATGCGCACGCGCCCGCTGCGTCATCAGGACTTCAGGCTGGCCAACAAGCCGGTCGGCGTACTCGCTACGGCCGGCCGCCGTTCGGGCGGAGCCGAGACGGCGATCCTCGCCACCTGGCTTCCTTTCGTGCGCAACGGCTGCCTCGTCGTCGGCAACGGCGACGGCACCAGTCAGTTCGGCGCCTACGGCTGGGCCGGGGCGCGCGGCCACATCCGGAGCGACGAGTGGGGGCTCGAGCAGGCGTTCCAGACCGCCGAACGCGTGTTCACCCTCGGCGGTCTCATCAAGGCCGGGGTCGAGGCCTCGGGCTTCGTGAACCCCATGGTCTTCTCGTACTCGCAGGGCACCCGCACCTGAAGCTCCTCGCCCAGACCGGAAGGAAACAGCATGTCCGACGCCGATACGATCCTTGAGTTCATCCGCGACGAGGCCGACCTGGAAGACGGCGAGGTCAGCCCCGACACCTCGCTCTTCCGCGACCAGTTGCTGGATTCCATGAACCTCACGGCGCTCATCGCGTTCCTCGAGGAGGAGTTCGCCATCAAGGTCAAGCCCATGGACATCGTGTACGAGAACCTCGACACCGTGAACCACATGCTCGCCTACATCGCGCGCAAGAAGGCGGGCGATGCCTGAGGCGGGAGAAGACAAGGGGCCTACGGCGGCTGCCGAGGACACGCCGTCGACGTCTGCCGGGGGTCACCGGTTCTGCTACCTCCTCGGCCTGAGCCTGCAGACGTTCCTCTGGTTCCTGCTGTTCCTGGCCATCACCGTGGCCGTGCTCGTGGGCGGCAAGCTCACCGAGTTCCGCTACGTCGGCTTCTGAGCGCTTCGCCATCGGGATGACGCCGCAACCGCTCATGACCGACGCCGTCGCGCGCCTGCGCCGCTGGGCGGCCGAGCGACCGGAGGCGACGCTCCTCCGCACGCGCGGCCGCGTGTACACGTACGCGGAGGTGGAGGAGCGGGCGACGCGGGTGGCGGCGGCCCTGCTGGCCGCCGCCGGCCGGCGCGGCGCCCGCGTCGCGCTCGTGCTCGAGGAGTACGACCAGTTCTTCGTGTGCATGCTCGGCGCCTGGCTGGCCGGCCAGGTGGTCGTGCCGCTCAACGTGAGCCTGCCGCAGGCCGACCTCGACTGGCTGGTCGACAAGTCCGCCCCGGACGTGATCGTGTTGCCGGGCGAGGAAGCCTGCCCGACGGCCGCCGGCGGTCCGCTGCGCCTCGTCGTCACCGCCGGCCGTGACGGGCTCGTGGACGGCGTGTGTGTGGTCGGCGGCGCAGCCGCGTCCGCGGACCGGCCCGGAGACGGCACCCGGCACGAGGGCGAGCTCGAGGCGGTGGGCGAGGACGAGCTCGCGATGATCATGTTCACGTCCGGCACGACCGGAGTCCCGAAGGGCGTCTGCCAGACGCTCCGTGCCGTCTCGAGCAACGCGGGGCACGTCGCCCAGGTGCTCGGGCTCGGTCCGGACGACCGCATCTTCATCAACACGCCGCCGTACTTCACCAGCGGCATCTGTCACTTCCTGACGCTGCTGGCCAACGGCGGCGGCGTGGCCGGCCAGCTCGGCTTCTACTTCGGCACCGGCCTCCTCGACGAGATGGAGGCCGAGGGCTGCACGGGGTTCGGCGGCGCTCCGGCCCATCTGGTCCGCGTGGTCGAGCCCATGGAGGAGCCGCGAGAGCACCCCTTCCGCTTCTGGATCAGCAGCGGCGACCATCTGCCGCTCCCCGTGATCGAGAAGCTGCGCCGCGTGCTGCCCGGCGTGAGCCTGTTCAACATGTACGGCCTCACCGAGGTGAGCGGCCGGCTGTGCGTGCTGCCGCCGGCCGAGCTCGACGTCAAGGTGGGCTCCGTCGGCCGCCCCATCGCCGACATGCGCGTCGTCGCGAGGCGCGGCGACCTCACAGAGGCCGCGCCCGGAGAGCAGGGCGAGCTGTACGTCACCGGCTCGCTGCTCATGCAGGGGTACCTGGACGAGCCGGAGATCACCGCCGTCACGCTCACGGAGCACGGCCTCAAGACGGGCGACTTCGGCAAGGTCGACGAGAGCGGCGCGGTGTGGATCGCCGGCCGCAAGGACGACATCATCAAGCGCGGCGGCGAGAAGGTCAGCATCATCCACGTGCAGGAGGCGCTGCAGGGCCTGGGACGGTTCGCCGACGTGGCCGTGGTGGCCGCGCCCGACGACATCCTCGGCCACGTCCCGGTCGCCTTCGTCGTCCCCAACGAGCCGGAGGGTTTCAAGGCTTCGAGACTGCTGCGCGAGCTGCGCGGCGTGCTGCCCTCCACGTCCCTGCCCAGCCGCGTGATCGCCGTGGAGCAGATCCCGCGCACCGGATCCGGAAAGGCGATCAGGGCCGAGCTGCACAAGCTGCTCGCCGAGGAGCTCGGGTGACCCCCGGGGAGCGGGTGTGAACAGCTTCCGCAGGGGCCTGCGCAACAGACACCCCCTGGTGCTCGTCGTGGCGCTGGCGCTCCTCGTGCCGGCGCTTCTCGGTCTTCAGAGCTGGTTCACGAGCGGCGCCTGGAGCGCCGTACCCGTGCAGCGCTGGGTGCGCACCTCGACCGACGACTACATGGTCGTCTCCTGGATGGTCGGCCGGCTCAAGCAGGACCCGCCCAGCACCCCGCTCGTGGTCCTCCTGGGCGGGTCGAGCGGCCGCGAGGCTATCGTCAGCGGCCCGTCGCTGGCGCGCTCGATCCAGGCGGAGGGCGGCCCGACGGTCACGGCCCGCAACCTCAGCTCCCGGATGCAGCGCTACGCGCAGAGCTGGGCGATCGTCGACAACCTGCCCGACACGCCGACCACGGTGCTGGTCGGCGTGAACCTCGGCCGCTTCACCACCAGCCCGAAGAGCAACTACAACCAGGTCATCGGGCGCGAGCTGCTGCTCCAGAGCGACTCGCTGCGCCGCTGGGTCACGGACTACTCGGGCGAGCACGCGCACTCGTACACGATCCTGCCCGGCATCTTCTCGGCCCTGACGTCGTATCTGCAGCAGCGCGAGAAGGACCTCCTGTACAAGGGCCGCCTGCACGCCCGGCCGTACAAGCCGCACCCCTTCGACGGGCGCAAGACCCTCTCCGACGAGCGGAAACGCGAGCTCGTGCAGAAGTGGCTGACCAGGTACTATCCGGCGTTCCGCAAGGTGCACGAGTTCGACGCAGAGATGCTCGAAGGGCTCGTCGCCGAGGGCAAGCGCCGGGGTCTCGACATCGTCATCGTCGAGCTGCCCTGGAACCGGGAGGTCGTCGGCGACGCCTTCGACGAGGCGATGGCCGCCTACCGGGCGCGGACGGCGGCCATCGCCGAGCGCTACGGCGTGCCGTACCTGGACTTCAACGACGAGGTCGACATCCCGAGTGAGGACTTCCTCGACCTCTCGCACCTGCGGCCGGCGGGGCGGGCTGCGTGGCAAGCCGAGCTCGCACGACGGCTGGCGGCGCTGTATGCGGACGGCACGCTGAGGACGGAGCTCTGATGAGCGCCTTCGGCCGCGGGTTCCGCAACCGCCATCCGCTCGTCCTGATCGCGGCGGCGTTCCTGCTCGTGCCGGCGCTCCTGGGCTTCGAGTGGCTGTTCACGAGCGGTGCCTGGACCGTGGTCCCACTGGACACCGCTCTGCGCAACCCGGAGGACTCGTTCACCTACGTCTCCTGGCAGGTGGGCAGGGCCCGGCAGGACAAGCCCGACATGCCGGGCCTCTATCTGGTCGGCGGCTCGAGCGCGCGCGAGAGCATCGTGAGCGGCGACGCGCTCGCCGCCGAGATCGAAGGACTCGGCGGCCCCCGCGTCGCCGTCTACAACCTCGGCTCGATCAACCAGAACTTCGCCGAGAGCCTCAGCGTGCTGGAGAGCGCGCCGGACACGCCGGCCTGGCTGCTCCTGGGGGTGAACCTCGGCCGCTTCACGGCGACGAGGGAGGAGAACGCGGAGCAGGGCCAGGGGCGCGAGTTCCTGCTGAAGAGCGACGCGGTGCGGTCGTTCGTGTCGTCGCGCTGGGGCCTGGAGAAGTACCAGTTCACCATCCTGCCGGGCATCTGGGCCTACGTCACCGACTGGATGCGCAAGCACGGCGGGTCGCTGCTTGACGGTCGAACGCCGAGCACCGAGTACGAGCTGCACCGCTACTCGGAGAAGACGCGGCGCTCGGACGGTCACAAGAGGCGGCTCGTGAAGAGATGGAACACGAGCCGCAAGCCCGTCTTCGAGCGCAACCGCGTCGCCAATCTCCAGATGCTCGAGGAGCTGTTGCGGAAGGTCAGGGAGCGGGGCGTGAACGTCGTGCTTCTCGAGCTGCCGCTCAACAAGGAGATCGTGAAGGACGCCTTCGTCTCGTCGCAGCGCAAGTACAAGATCCCGGTCGCCAAGCTGGCGGACGAGTACGGCTATCCGTACATCGACCTCAACGAGACGGTCGACATCCCCAGCCGTGACTTCCAGGACCTCTCGCACCTCATCGCGCCCGGGCGCGTCATCTGGCAACATGCACTGGCGAGGGAGCTCGTACCGCTCCTCAATGCCGCCGAATCTGGAGGGAGTGGCGGGTGAAGATCTACTTCACGCTGTACCTGATCCCGGTAGTGGTCTTCTCGCTGCTGGCGTTCTGGCTGCTGCTGCGCAAGGAAACGCACCGGTTGGTCTTCATGCTGGTGGTGAGCGTGGGCGTGCTGGCGGCGCTGCATCCGATCTTCGCCGGCATCGCCCTGGGCCTCGTGGTGGTCACGCACCAGCTGGTCGAGGCCATGCGCCGTCAGAAGCTGCGCGGCGCGAGGACCGTCCTCATCGCGGTGGTCCTCGCGCTGGTGACCCTCGGGATCGGCAAGTACGGACGCGACGGCGCCCTCGTGTTCTGGAACGAGGGCGACTGGGTGGTCACTCACCTCATCATGCCGCTCGGCATCAGCTACTTCGTCTTCCGCATGCTGCAGTACGTGTTCGACTGCGCGCGCGGCGTGATCAAGGAGAACGACCTGCTGCGGCTGGCCGCCTTCATCATGTGGATCCCCACATTCCCGGCGGGGCCGCTCGAGACCTACCAGGGCTTCTACGAGAAGCGCACCGTCGGCTTCGACCGCCAGGAGTTCTACTACGGCGTGCGGCGCATCGCCCTCGGCTACTTCAAGAAGGTCTTCGTGGTCGACTTCATGTTCCCGATCTTCTTCGGCGACATCACCTCGACCATCGGACGCACGGACTTCAACGCGAACGAGGTGGCGTGGTGGTGGCCCCTCGCCTACTGCATCATCGTCTTCGTGCGCGCCTACTTCGACCTCTCGGCGTACACGGATCTCGCCGTCGGCTTCTCGCGCCTGTTCGGGTTCCGCATCATGGAGAACTTCCACTTCCCGTTCTGGCAGAAGAACCTCAGCGACTTCTGGCACAGCTGGCACATCTCGCTCAGCACCTGGGTGCGCAACAACGTCTACTTCCCGGTGTTCGGCCTGACGCGCAAGACGTGGCTGGGCCTGTACGCGAGCATGCTGGTGATGGGCTTGTGGCACGCGGTCGACCTGAACTGGACGTTCTGGGGACTCTGGCACGGCACCGGACTCGTCGTCGTGGCTCGCTGGGAGCGGTGGAAGAGGGCCCGCCGCAAGAAGCGCAAGAAGGCGGGCCTCCCGCCGGCGGCGAGCTACGAACGGTACACGAAGTGGCTGGGGTACCCGGTGACCTTCCTGTACGTGGCCCTGGGCTACGCCTTCGTCTCCACGGCCAGCTTCGAGCAGGGTCTGAAGATCGCGTACAACGTCTTCCGGCTGCCTCTGCAGCAGGCTCCCGGCGTGCTGCTCGTCGCGGCCGCCGTCGCGCTCGCCCTCGTCCTGGTCGTCGCGGTCGCGCGCCTCTGGCGCAGCCAGAGCCCTCGTCGTGACCCCTGAAGGCGCCTCGGCGTCGGACCTGTGACACCATGTGGGAGACGGTCCAGCGAGGATGATGAGTGTGCGTGACGTAGAGGGCGCTCACCGCCGGCGATCCTTCAGGCTCGGGTTCCGCCAGCGCAGTCCGCTTGTGCTGGTCGCGGCTGCGGCGCTCGCCGCCGCCGCCCTCTTCGGCGCGCAAGCGCTGCTCTTCGGCGGCGGCCTCACCCTCGTGCAGGAGGGCCGTCTGCTGCGCATCACGCACGACGACTACGTGCACGTCTCGGTGCGTGTGCAGGAACTCAACAAGGAGCCGCCGCAGACGCGCACGGTGTACCTCTTCGGCGGCTCCGGCACCATGGAGTGCTTCGTCAGCGAGGCCTCGCTCGGCGCCGCGATCAGCCGCGAGGCGGGGGAGCCCGTCCGGGTCGTGAGCCTCGCCGCCCACCAGCAGAGCATGGCGATGACGCTGGCGCTGGTCGACAACCTGCCGCCGGGTCCGGCCACGCTCGCCATCGGCCTGGCCCCGATCCGGGTCACCGGCTCTCCGGGTCGCGACGCGCAGATGCTCAGCGGCCACACGCTGCTCGTGCGCAGCCCGCGGCTGGCGCAGTTGGGGCCGCGGTACTTCGGCAGGACGGTCCCGGTGACGGGGCAGATCCCGGGCATCTTCGACTACGTGGGCACGTACCTCAAGGAGCGGGCCGCCACCGGCAAGCTGTGGGGTACTCCGATCGAGTACGAGACGCACTACTACCCCTGGGGTGCGAAGGGACACACGCAGCTCGGCAAGCGCCGCAACGTGCTGTACGTGCTGCAGAAGGACGTCATCCTGTACCGCAAGCACGCCGACTACAACTTCGCGATGCTCGAGGAGATCCTCAAGCTCGCGGAGGAGCGCGGGTTCGACGTGGTGCTGTACGACCAGCCGCTCAACGCATCGGCGGCCGGCCCGGACTGGAACGGGGTCGTGCCGGCCTACCAGAAGCGCGCCCGCGAGCTGGCGGCCCGCTACGGCGTGCCGTACCCGCGCATCGAGGTCGACCTCACTGACCACGACTTCGCCGACCTCTTCCACCTGCTGGCCCCGGCGCGCCTCAAGTGGCAGCCGGAGATGGCGCGCCGGCTGGCGTCTGCGCTCACCGGCCCGGACGTGGCGATGGCGCCGCCGCCGCTCGCCACCCGGCCGGATGCCGCTCCGCGCTGACGGAGCGCGCGACGGCTCAGACGCGCGGGACGAACCGGCCGGGCTCCCAGTCCTCGGAGACCTTGCGGATGACGGCCGCCGCCAGTCGGGCGCCGGCCTCCGCGTCGTCCGGCTGCATCACCTCGAACGCCGAGTGCATGTTGCGCACGGGGATGCTGAACGAAAGGGTGGCGGCGCTCCCGGCGGCCATGAGCTCCTCGGCGTCCGTGGACGTGGCGCCCGGCATGGCCTTGACCTGCACCGGGATGCCCTCGTCCTTCGCGACCTGGACGGCGAGGTCGGTGAGGACGAGGTTGCCGGCGGCGCCGCGGTGGATCACCGGTCCGGCGCCGAGCTTGACCTCGCCGCCGAGCTTCTTGGCGTCAAGCCCCGGGTCGTCGCTGGCGAAGTCGACGTCCACCACGATGACGATGTCCGGCTGCCAGCGGATGGCCATCGACTTGGCGCCCATGAACGTGGTCTCCTCGTGGACCGTGAGCAGCGCTGTGAGATCGGCTGCCGCTCTGGCCTCGGCATAGTGCTCCAGGGCGCGCAGGCAGACGTACACGCCGGCGCGGTTGTCGAAGGCCGGCGATGCGTAGCGGCCGCCGGCCAGCTCGAGGAAGTTGGGCGGGAACGTGATGGCATCGCCGATCTGCACCAGCCCGAGCGCCTCGTCGCGGGAGGAACAGCCAAGGTCGAGCCACTGGTCGCTGAGCTCCGGAGCTTTGGCGCGTTCCTCCTTGCTCATCTTGTGGGACGGCTTGCGGCCGACGACGCCGTTCACCGGCCCGCCGGCACCGTGGACGATGAGGTTGCGGCCGGGGAGGAGCTGCGGGTCGACGCCGCCGATCTTGTCGTAGGAGACGAACCCGTTCTCGTCCACGTAGGTGACGATGAGGCCGATCTGGTCGGCATGGGCGGTGACGACGACGTTCGGGGCGCTCTCACCCGCGACCGTGCCCCAGACGTTGCCCAGCGGGTCCCCCTGCGGTTCCGTGCTGGCGGAGAGGCGGGCGCGTACCAGGTCCTGGACGGCGGCCTCGAACCCGGTGGGAGCAGGGGCGGCGCAGAGGTCGCGCAGAAGGTCGAGGTCGGTCGCCATTGGTCCTCCCGGGTCTCGTGTGTGGGCGCCGGCGCGGCTGCGCCGGCCGGCCCACGCATCCTACCCCCTTCGGAGGGGCTGGGCATCCGACGCCGATGACGCGCGGACGGCAGGGCAGTGCGACGCAGCCTCACTCGAGCATCCACGCAACCGCCCTGATCTCGCGTCGGGCATCCCGGCGCCCGGTGGTGTATGGTCGCGCCATCGTGACGTCGGCCGGACAGGACCGGCGGCCGCCGCGCCGCCGCTCAGCCAAGCGCCAGCGCCAGCTGCGGCGCCGGCGCGGCGTCGCGCTTCTCGTGCTCATCCTCGTCGCGGTCCTGATCGCGTGGCGCGTCGCCGCCTGCGGCGGCTGCGGGGGCGGAGACGGAGAGGGCGCGCGGTCGGCGGAGGCCCGGCCCGTGCCGGCGCCGCCGGCGCCGCAGGTGGCCGGCGACGGCGTCAAGGTCGGCACCTTCCTCGGTAACTACGGGCGCCGGTACTACGGGCAGGGACCGGCGCCGAACCGTCTGGACGTCATCTGGAAGGTCAGGCTGGGGAGCGGGTGGAGCTCGGGCAAGTACGAGGAGGACCCGCCGAGCAAGTGGGCCGGCAGCGGCTGGACCGGCCAGCCCGGCATCGTGGTCGACGGCGGCAAGACCTACGTCATCGCGAGCTCCTACGAGTACAAGCTGCGCAAGATCGACGCGGAGACCGGCAAGGTCGTCTGGGCGTACCAGTTCGACGACATCATCAAGGGCAGCCCGACAGTGTTCGAGAACCCCGCGCCGAGTGGCCGCGACGACAAGTACATCGTCGTCGCGGGGTCGCGGCGCGGCTATCCCTACAAGCTGGACGATCCGCGCGTGGCCCCGGTCCGGGCGGTGACGTTCGGCACCGGCAAGGAGCTCTGGCGCCTGCCGGTGCCGCAGACCGACTGCTACAGCCGCGACTGCGACGGCAGCGGCTTCTTCTTCGACGGCACGTACTACCTCGGGGTCGAGAGCGGGTGGTTCTACGCCCTCGACCCGCTCACGACGCAGGAGTGGGCCGAGGGCAAGAAGCCGGTCGTCGAGGCCGAGAGGCTGCTGCTCGGCGACCGGCGCGCTGCCAGTCATGACGGCGACCTGGTCCTCGAGTCGTCGCCGTCGGCCGTCGGCACGACCCTGTACGTCGCATCCGGCGCCGGTCACGTCTACGGGCTCCGGCGCCCCGACCTCAAGGTCGTCTGGGGCTACCACATCGGCTCCGACCTCGACGGCACGCCTGTGCCCACGAGCGACGGCCTCCTGCTCCAGGCTGTGGAGAAGCAGTACATCAAGGGCAAGGGCGGGATGCTGGCGCTCGACCCGAGCAAGCCGGCGGCCGAGGCGGCGGTGTGGTACTTCCCGACCGAGAACCGCAAGGTCGGCGACTGGGCAGGCGGCATCGTCGGCTCGGCGAGCGTGAACGACGCCTACAACCCCGACGGGCGGTACCCGGCCCTCTGCGCCTTCAGCGCCATCGACGGGTACCTGTACGTGGTCGCGCGGGACGTGATGAGCGACGAGACCGTGCCGGGGCCGGACCGCGGCCCCAGGCTGCCGCGTCCCGTGCAGGTGGCGAAGATCTGGAACGGGGGCGCCATCTCCACCCCGATCCTGTTGGGGGACGCGCTGGTGGCCGCAGGCTACGACCAGCGCGTCCACCTCTTCAACGTCCGGTACGACGAGGCCGAGAAGGGCGACGACGGGGCGCTGCCGAGCGCCAACGGCGACGGCACGTACTGGACGGTGACGCTCGAGGAACGCGATCAGTTCTTCGCCGAGGCGGCGTTCGAGTCCACGCCGACGCTGTGGGACGGACGCGTCTACATCGGCTGTCGCGACGGCTGGCTGTACTGCCTGGGCGACAAGGGCTGAGCCGCCGGAGCGCGGCCGAGCCGCGGCCGTGTACCGCGACTGCGGCTCAGCCGCAGCCGTACACGGCGACGGTGTCCTTGCCCCGCGCCTTGGCCCAATAGAGCGCCTGGTCGGCGCGGGTGACGAGCTCTTCGGCGGTCTCCGCGTGCAGCGGCAGCGTGGCGACGCCGATGCTCACCGTGACGCCGGGCCAGCCGGGGTCGCCGACCGGCGACTCCAGGGCCGCGACGGCGGCGCGGATCCGTTCGGCCGTCGCCACCGCGCCGTCGACGCTGCCGCCGGGGGGCGCGGACCGGGTGGAGGGAAGGATCACGGCGAACTCCTCGCCGCCGTAGCGCGCGGCGCAATCGACGCCCTGGCGGACCTGCGACCGCAGGGCGTGCCCCATGCCGCGCAGCAGCTCGTCCCCCACCAGATGGCCGAACCGGTCGTTGACACGCTTGAAGTCGTCCAGGTCCAGCATGAGCAGCGAGAGCGGCTGGTCGTACCGCTGCGCGCGTGCCACCTCGTCGCGCAGGCGGTCCCAGAAGTGGCGGTGGTTGGCGAGCCCCGTGAGACCATCGACGGTGGCCTGCAGTCCGATGGTCTCCTTCTGTTCCTGGAGGCGGCGGTACAGCTCCGCGTTGTGGATGGCGACCGCCGCCTGCTCGCCCAGTGCGACGCACAGGGCCGTCTCCTGCTCGGTGAAGTGACGCGGATAGGCGGTCTCCGACACCGCGAGCGCGCCGACCAGGGTACCGCCGACGGCGAGCGGCACCACCAGCGACGACTGCTCGCCCCACGCCTGCATCCGGGCGAGCGCGCCGGCGTCGATGTCGGGGTCGTCGACGCGCACCTCGACCGCCTGGCGGGCGCGGACCACTGTCTGGTCGTGCGGCAGGTCGTCGACGGGGTAGACGGTGCCGAGCGCCTCCGTCGCGTGCGAGGGGTCCGCCTGGTACTCGGCCAGCCACACCAGCGCGTCGGCGTCGGCGTCGTAGGAGTAGATGTAGCTGGCCGCCGCGTCCAGGGCCCGCGCCGCCTGGCGGCACACGACCTGGAGCAGCTCGTCCAGGTCGAGCGTGGAGGTCATCGCGCGGGCGGCGTGGATGAGCGCCGTGAGCTGGCGGTTGTGCTCACTGGCCGCGCGGGACAGCTTCGCGTTGTGCAGCGCGACGCCCGCCAGCGCCGCCATCTGCTCGGCGAGACGTTCGTCGGCCGGGCTGAAGCGGCGTTCGTGCTCCTTCTCCGTGAGCTCCAACATGCCGAGCACGCGGTCGCCGTACACGATGGGCGCCCAGATCGTCGCGAGTTCCCCCCAGTACTCCATGGTCTCGAAGCCGGCGGTGGCCTTGTCGGCCTCGTCGTCCGGATACGAGCAGAGGACCTCGCGGTCTTTGACGACGCGCTCGAAGCCGGGTACCTCGTCGAGCTGGTGCATCTCGCCGACCCAGTCCACGTCGCGCGCCCTGAGCACGCGCGACCACAACGCCTGCGTCCGCAGGGCGTTGCGCTCGGGCAGGTACTCGTAGATGCAGCATTCCGAGCACTCGAGCGCGTGGGCCATGTGCTCGGCGAGCTTGACCAGGGTGTCGCCGAGCAGCACGCCGTCGGCTCCACCCTCGTCGTACACGAGGGCTGAGGAGATGCCGCCGCCGAGGGTTTCGTCCGCCGTCTGCGTGCCGTGCGCCGTCATGTCGTCTAGCGTCTGCATCATGGTCGCCAGCCTGAGTATCGACAGAGGGCGGTCCGGTCCGCATGGGACGTTCGTCGTCGGTCACCTGACCGAGGGCACGGGATCCGCTGCGCCGGGCGCGGCCCTGAAGAGGGACGCCCCTCTTGACCGGGTGGTTCAGTAGCGGACCATGAGCGCGCGCGTGGCGGCGGTGAGTCCGTCCACCGTGAGCTCGAACATGGGGAAGACCTCGCGCACCTTGCGGATGGTCACGCTGCCGTAGGCTCGCTCCCAGTCGGCCTCGGGGATGGTGTTGAGCCACACGGAGTGATCGAAGTGGCGACGCAGACGCCGGAGCCACTCGATGCCGGGCTCGTCGTTGCCGAAGCCCCACCAGATGATGCCGTCGCGGGCCATGAGCTCGCTGGGTGCCATCGCCGCGTCGCCGACGATGATGAGCTTGTAGTCGCTTGGCAGTCCCTGGAGGACGCGCCGGGTCGAGATCGCCTCCGACGACGTCATGCGCGTGCTCGTGTACAGCCAGTCGTAGACGCAGTTGTGGAAGTAGTAGAACCGCAGATCCTTGAAGTGGCTGCTGCGGTTGACGGCGCTGAAGAGCTGGCTGCAGAGGCGGACGTAGGGGTGCATGGAGCCGCCGACGTCCATCAGCAGCAGGACCTTGACGGCGTTCTTGCGGCTCTTGCGCCACACGAGGCTGAGACGGCCGGCGTTGCTCGCCGTCTCCTCGACGGTCTCGTCGAGGTCCAGCTCGTCCGGCACGCCTTCAGTGCGGGAGCTGAGCCGGCGGAGACGGCGCAGCGCCAGCTCGAACTGCCGCACGCCGACCTCCTGGTCCGTGCGGTAGCCGCGGAAGCGGCGCTCGCCGGCCACCTTGACGGCGGACCTGCTCCGGCTCTCACCGCCCACGCGGATGCCGCCGGGGTGGAAGCCGGAGTGGCCGAAGGCGCTGGTGCCGCCGGTGCCCACCCAGTAGCTGCCGCCGTGGTGGGCCTCTGTCTGTTCCGTGAGGCGCTCCTCGAACAGCTTCTTGAGCGCCTCAAGGTCCAGGTCCTCGAGCGCGGCGGCCAGCAGCCGGCGCTCCTCGTCGCTCAGGCCCGGCATGGCCAGAGGATCGGCGAGCCAGTCCCAGACCTCGTCCTCGATCTCCGCCGGGGTCTCGATGCCGCGGAACATGTGCGCGAACGCCTGGTCGTACTGGTCGAAGTAGGCCTCGCTCTTGACGAGCACGCTGCGCGCCACGGCGTAGAACTGGTCGAGGCCGGCGGGCGCGAGGCCCATGGCGAGCCCGCGCATGAGCGCGAGCCACTCCGTGACCGTCACCGGCACGCCGTAGGCGCGCAGCAGGAAGAAGAAGTCGGTGAACACCGGGGCGGCCTCAGCGGCCGCGGCGCCCGATCTCTCTGAGGACGAGCGCGGCGACGATGATGGCGACGACGATGACGATGAAGAGCTCTGCCGCGCCGACAGTGCTCATCGCTACCTCCTCCGGGTCGACGCCAGCGCCTGCTGCGCGACGTCCACGTCGTGGTCCTTCTTGAGGAGCACGCCCATGAAGGGCAGGCGCGCGGCGATCTCCTGCGGGTCGACCCCGCCGCGCTCCAGCGCCTGCACCCAGTCGATGAGCTCGCTGGTGCTGGGCTTCTTCTGCAGGCCGTTCACGTCGCGCAGCCAGTAGAAGGCCTGGATCGCCAGGTCGAGCAGTCGCTTGTCCAGCCCCGGCACGTGGACGCCGACGATGCGCTCCATCATCTCCTCGTCCGGGAACTCGATGTAGTGGAACACGCAGCGGCGCAGGAACGCGTCCGGCAGTTCCTTCTCGGCGTTGCTCGTGATGAGCACGATAGGGCGGTGCTTCGCCTTGATCGTCTCACGCGTCTCGGGGATGTGGAACTCCATCTGGTCGAGCTCCCACAGCAGGTCGTTGGGGAACTCGAGGTCGGCCTTGTCGATCTCGTCGATGAGCAGCACCACGCGCTCCTCGCTGTTGAAGGCCTCGCCCAGCTTGCCGAGCTTGATGTACTGGGAGATGTCGCTCACGTCGCGGTCGCCGAACTGGTCGTCGTAGAGGCGCTGCACCGTGTCGTAGACGTACAGGCCGTCCTGTGCCTTGGTGGTGGACTTGACGTTCCAGACGAGGAGCGGCATGTCCAGGCCGTTCGCGATGGACTGGGCGAGCATGGTCTTGCCGGTGCCCGGCTCGCCCTTGATGAGCAGCGGCCGGCCGAGCTGCACTGCGACGTTGACGGTCTGCATGAGGTCGGGTGCGGCGATGTAGTCGCTGGTGCCCGTGTAGGTGAAGGACTTGCTCATGGGTGCGCCTTCGGTCGTTGACGTGGAAGGGGGGTGCGCCGGGGCGGCGCCCGCGGAATTCTATCAGACGACCTCGCGACCGGGCTCGGAGTCGAGCCAACGCACTACCTGGAAAGGGCCGGCGGGTACAACAGGGCCGAAGGTCGTCGCTGTCTATCTGAGGGGGAGGACATGAGACCGGGTCATGAAGAAGCTGGCCGGCCTCGTGTCCGTGCGCCTGCGCGAGATACGGGAGGAACTCATCGAGGTGCTCGAGTGCTGACGGCCGCGGCGGTCGACGCATGAGGCGGCGCCGCGCAGCGGCCGGCTGCGTCAGAGCAGGCCGAGCTCACGCAGGTGGGCGAGGCTGGTCTTGACCGAGCGCTCTGAGTAGTGCTCGAGCACCGCTGAGGCGCCGGCCTCTCGTGCCGCCTGCACGACCGCCGCGACGTCGATCACGCCCTGCCCCAGGGCGAGATGCGGGTCGTCGTGATCGCCTTCGCCGTGGTTGTCGTGCAGGTGCAGGTGGCGCAGCCTCGCCCCCGGACCGTCCAGCCAGTCGTGCAGGCAGCCGCTGATGCTCGCGTGACCCACGTCGAGAGCGAGTCCGAGGCCGCAGAGGTCGAGGTCGCCGGGGTGCGTGAAGTGGCTCATCCCGAGACCGGGCATGTTCTCCACGACGATCTCCACCCCGAGGTCGTCCTGCCAGCGGCGCAGGGTCTCGAAGGAACGGCCGAGCTGGGTGACGACGACGGGGTCCCGCGGCCTGGCCTCGGGGTGCCAGTCCGGGTGCACCACGTAGAGACGCGCCCCGATCTCGGCGCCCGCCTCCAGATGCCTGCGGTGTTCGTCGAGCGCCGCACGCCGCCCCGTCTCGTCCGGGTCCCAGATCCCGCCGGAGCCGAACGGCCCGTGCACGGTGTAGGTGAGTCCGGCACGCTGCGCCTCGTCGCGGTTGCGCGTGCTCAGCAGTGTGTGCAGGCCGAAGGAGCGGATCTCGGCGCGCGTCGCGTGCTCCGAGATCCGCTCGAGCGCGGCCGGCAGCATGACCTCGCTGTAGGCACTCGTGGAGACGCCGATGTGGGGGGTGGTGGTGCGCACGGTGCTCCAGTATGCCAGAAGGGGGAGCGCCCGCGTTCGCGGCCGCCGCTGCGCCATCACCGGCGGCACGTGGCTTGTGGCGGTGGAGGACGGGGTAGAAGCGGGCCAACGAGCGGGCCCGGGTGGTACCGCTGGTGACGGGTGGGACGAAGGCGGCCGCCGGGAGGCGGGCCGTGCTGGAGGAGGCAGGTGGGCGAGATGGGCGAGGCATCCGGGCAGGCATACGAGCGTCTGGCGCGGCTCGGTCTGGTGGTCGAAGGCTACCGCACCGAGCGGCAGGAGCTGGACGTCTCCAGCGGGTTCCGCCGCGTGACGACCGAAGTCGTGCTGCGCGGCGGCGGGCTCGAGGGTCGCGGCGAGGACGTCACCTACGCGGCCGAGGATCACGACGACTACCCGGCGGAGCTGCCTCTGGCCGGGGAGTGGACCCTGGACGGGTTCTCGGAGCGTGTGGGCGGCCTGGACCTGTTCCCTGCCGGGCCGCCTCAGGAGGAGTTCTTCCGCCCGTACCGGCGCTGGGCGTTCGAGAGCGCCGCCCTCGACCTCGCCTTGCGGCAGGCCGGATCGAGTCTGGGTGAGGCACTGGGGCGGCGCTACTCGCCGGTGCGGTTCGTCCTCAGCACGCGCCTGGACATCAAGCCCTGGCTCGCCGTCGACCCCTGTCTCGAGTTCAAGCTCGACCCGACGCCGGAGTGGGACGAGAGGCTGATGCGGGAGATCGCCGCGACAGGTCGCGTGCGTCAGCTCGACTTCAAGGCGTTCTACGAGGGCTCGCCGGTCGACAATCCGCCCGATCCGCTGCAATACCGCCTGGTCAGCGAGGTCTTCCCGGACGCCGTGCTCGAGGACCCCGCGCTCGAGGGGCCGGCACGCGAGGCGCTGCGCGGGCAGGAGGCCCGGTTCAGCTTCGATGCGCCCATCCACTCCTGGGCCGACGTGGAGGCGACGAGTGCGAGGGTGGCGGCGGCGTGCGACCCGGAGTGCGACCGCTTTGCGCTCGGCCGTCTGAACATCAAGCCGTCGCGGTTCGGGAGCCTGCGCGCGCTGCTCGACTGCGTGGAGCGCGCGCAGGCCGCCGGCATGGTCCTGTACGGCGGCGGCCAGTTCGAGCTCGGCATCGGCCGCGACCAGATCCAGGCGCTGGCCAGCCTGTTCTACCCGGACGGGCCCAACGACGTCGCCCCGCGCGAGTACCACGGCGAGGCGCACGCCGGCGTACCCCGCAGCCCTCTCGTGCCGCTGCCCGAGCAGGGTGCGGGGTTCGGGTTCGTATTCGTGCGGGAGTAGGTCCGGGACAGGGGTCCGCCGCCGGCGTGGCCCGCTCCGCCGTCCGAGGGACGGCCATCTCGCCGGCGAGCAGCCGAACTTCGCGGCGCCGGATGAGCCGTGCCGGCGGAGGAGAGTATCATGCCTTCGCGGTCCTGCCGACGGACCGGGCAGGCCGACACACGACGGCGACACCGGCTGAGAAGGTGACGAGATGACTCCGATCGAGCAGATCCAGCAGCAGCACGGCATCGTCGGCCGCGAGCGCGAGCTGGCGACGGCGCTGGCGGTGCTCGGTGCCGGTCGCCACCTGTTGCTCGAGGGCCCCGTGGGCGTGGGCAAGACCACGGTCGCGCTGGCTGTGTGCGGGCATCTCGGGCGCGACACGGTGCGCGTGGACGGCGACGACCGCTACTCGGAGAGCAAGCTCACCGGCTGGTTCGACCCGCCGCTCGTGCTCAAGCAGGGGTACGGGGAGGAGGCGTTCTTCGCCGGCCCGCTGGTGGAGGCCATGCGCGACGGCAAGGTGCTGTTCATCAACGAGCTGAACCGCATGCCGGAGAGCGTGCAGAACGTGCTCCTGCCGGCGCTGGACGAGCGGCTCCTCCAGCTGCCGCACATCGGCGAGGTGCACGCCGCCGACGGGTTCCAGGTGGTGGCGACGCAGAACCCGGTGGAGTACGTCGCCACCGGCCACCTGAGCGAGGCGCTGCGCGACCGGTTCGAGCACCTCGCCCTCGACTACCAGGACGCAGGGGAAGAGACGGCGATCGTGGCCGGCGAGACCGGCTCGGACGACGCCGATCTCGTGCGGACGGCCGTGCGGCTGGCGCGGGCGACGCGGCTGCACCCGCGCTTCCGCAAGGGAGCGTCCGTGCGCGGCGCGATCGCCACCGTGGCGATCGCCGAGCGGCTGGGCGCCGAGGAGCGGGGGACAGGCGGCACCGTGAGCCGCGAGACGCTGCGCCGCGCGGCCGTGGCCGCGCTCACCACCCGCGTCGACCTCCGCGACGACATCGACGCGGACTTCGGGGCCGCGCTCGACGAGCTCATGGAGCTCGTCGTCGAGCGCGGCGAAGACCCCGACGTCGCCCTCGCGCCGCCCGAGGCCTCCCCAAAAGCCTGATCCCATCCGCCGGGGCTCCGCTCCGGCACGCCGGCCGCGTGGAGGTCCGCGGCCTGCCGTCGTGCGCCCCGGAGCCCCCGGCCGGAGCCGCCCCCCTGGCGGCGATCGCCGCCCGGTACAGGGTGGCTCCCGACGAGCTGGACGGCTGGACGATCGCCACCAACCTCACGCGGAGCGACTGCCGCATCACGGATCCCGGCCTGCGTTACTACGCCGAACGGCTGGCCGCCCGCGCCGTCCTCCAGAAGGCCGGGCGGCTCGTCGGCCCGCTGCAGGCCGCCACGCAGACGGTGAGGGAGCCGATGCGCGAACCGTGGGGCGGCGAGCTGGACGTCGAGGCGACCGTGGACAACGTGATCGGCAAGCCGTACCCGGAACAGGGCGACTGGATCGTGCAGCGACGCGTCGACCGCCGGCACCAGGTAGTGCTCATGGTCGACACGTCGCTCAGCATGAGCGGCGAGAACATGGCGATCGCGGCCGTCGCGGCGGCGGTCCTCGCGCTCAAGCTGCACCCCGAGGACCTCTCCGTGGTCGTCTTCGAGGACAAGGCGACGGCCGCGACGCATCTGGACGTGCCGGACCCGCCGCAGGAGGTGGTCCGGCGCATGCTCGACCAGCCGGTGCGGGGCTACACGAACATCGAGGCCGCGCTGGCGCTCGGCGTAGCCGAGCTGGAGCGCGGCCGCAACCCCCGCCGTAGCGGCCTGCTCATCACCGACGGCGTCGTCACCTCCGGCGGAGACCCCAGGCCGCTCGCCCATCGCTTCCCGCAGCTGTTCGTCCTGCTGACGGAGGACTACAAGATGAACCCCGAGCTCTGCCGCGAGCTGGCAGATGCCGGCCACGGCGACGTGTTCCCGGTGCGTGCCTTCCGGGACCTGCCGTCGCGACTGCTGGACGTCGCCAACCGGATCCTGCGGTAGACTGACCTTCTGCGAGCGTGGGGACGTCTCGCTCGACGCTCGCGTCCCGGTCCAGCGCACGACCGCGAGGAGAGTCACGTGGCCCTGTTCGGTCCGCCCAACGTCGCCAGGCTCGACGCCAAGGGCAACATCGACGGCCTGGTCAGAGCGACCAGATACAAGGATCCCGAGGTGGCCGAGCAGGCCCGCCGGGCGCTCGAGGGCTACCTGGACACGATCATCGAGCGGCTGCAGACCAGGAACATCGTGCAGCTCAACACCGCCCGCGAGGCGCTCGTCGCCGTCGGTCGGCCCGCCCGCGACCGACTCGTCTTCATCCTCAGGGAGGGGCACCTGCATCGGCGCCAGGACGCCGCCTACGTGCTCGGTCTCATGAAGGACCCCGAGGCGGTCGAGCCGCTGTGCATGGCCATGCACAACCCCGATCCCCTGCTGCGCCTGATCGTGGTGGAGGCGCTGGGCAAGATCGGCGACCCCGCCGCGATCGACACGCTCCGCCGCGCGGTGGGCGACGTGGACCCCAAGGTCGCCGGTGCCGCGCGCAAGGTATTGCGCAAGATGGGAGCGCTGCCGGGCGGGAAGTGAGCTCCGGCCGCCGAGTCGCCGGGCGCTGTCTCCGACCACCGTTTCCACCGCCGGGCGAGGTTTTTGTGCCATTGCCGGTGGGAAGTGAGTGAGCGGGTCCGAGTGGGCCCGACGCACGAGGAGGGTTCGATGGCAGTCCGCATTGGCGTCCCCCGGGAGACGGCGCCGGGAGAGACGCGCGTGGCGCTGGTGCCGGCTGTGGCCGAGAAGTACGCGGCGCTCGGTGCCGAAGTGCTGCTCGAGCGCCGCGCCGGACAGCTCAGCCACATCGGTGACGAGGAGTACGCGACGGTCACCCTGGTCGACGATCCGGCTGAGGTGTTCGCCGCCGACGTCGTGCTGAAGGTCGACCCGCCCACACCGGCAGAGGTGGAGCAGATGCGGGAGGGCGCCGTCGTCCTGGGCCTGCTCCAGCCGTACAAGGCGGACGACGCCATCACGGCGCTGCGCGACCGCGGGATCACGAGTCTCGCGCTCGAGTTCCTGCCGCGCATCACGAGGGCGCAATCGATGGACGCGCTCACGAGCCAGGCCTCGATCGCCGGCTACAAGGCCGCGCTGATGAGCGCGTGCATGGCCGGCCGGTACTACCCCATGCTCATGACCCCGGCCGGGACGCTCCGGCCGGCCAAGGTGCTCGTGCTCGGCGTCGGTGTGGCGGGCCTGCAGGCCATCGCGACGGCCCGCCGGCTCGGCGCCGTGGTCGAGGCCTACGACGTGCGCTCGGTCACCCGCGAGCAGGTGCAGTCGCTCGGCGGCCGCTTCATCGACACCGGCATCGACGCCGAGGTGGAGGGCGGCTACGCGCGCGAGCTGACCGACGAGGAGAAGGCCAAGGCCAAGGAGATCGTCGACGGCCACATCGTGCAGGCCGACGCGGTGATCACCACCGCGGCCGTGCCGGGCAGACGGGCGCCGATCCTGGTGACCGCCGACGTGGTGGACAGGATGAAGCCGGGCGCGGTGATCGTCGACATGGCCGCCGAAGGCGGCGGCAACTGCGAGCTCACCCGGCCCGGCGAGGAGTACATCCACACCAACGGCGTCATCGTCTACGGGCCGCTCAACATCCCGAGCATGCTGCCGGAACACGCGAGCGACCAGTATGCGCGCAACCTCATGCACTTCCTGACGCCGTTCATCAAGGAGGGAGAGCTGCAGCTCGACTGGGACGACGAGGTCCTCGCCGGGAGCGTCCTGACGCGCGACGGCACGATCGTGAACGCGCAGGTCCGCGAGCGGATCGAGGGAGCGGACGAGGCACACGGGCCGGAGACGCCGGCGCCTGCGGCGCCGGCCGAGCCGGCCGGGGCTCCGGGCGACGCGCCCGACGAGGAAGGAGGCGCGTCATGATCGAGGGGTTCGCCGCCGTCTACATCTTCATCCTCGCCGCCTTCGTCGGCTACGAGGTCATCAGCCGCGTCCCGGTGATCCTGCACACGCCGCTCATGAGCGGATCCAACTTCGTGCACGGCATCGTCGTCGTGGGCGCGATGATCGTGCTCGGGGCGGCGGAGACGACCCCTGAGCGCATCGTGGGGTTCTTCGCGGTCCTGCTCGGCGCCGCCAACGCCGTCGGCGGCTACGCCGTGACCGAGCGCATGCTCGAGATGTTCAAGAGCTCGGGCGACCAGAAGAAGGGCGCCGCCGCGGCGAAGGGAGGCGGCGATGCGTGAGGACGCCATCCAGATCGCCTACATCGCCGCCGCCGTGCTCTTCATCTTCGGCCTGAAGGGCATGAGCTCGCCGCGCACGGCGCGGCGCGGCATCATCTGGGCCGGTGTCGGCATGCTCGTCGCTACCGCCATCACCTTCGCGACGCCCGAGATGGGCAACTTCCTGTGGATGACGCCGGCGCTCCTCATCGGCGGCGCCGTCGCCTACGTGGCGGCGCGGCGCGTCGCGATGACCGACATGCCGCAGATGGTGGCCATCTACAACGGCATGGGCGGCGGCGCGGCGGCACTCATCGCCGCCGCCGAGTTCATGCGGCCGGAGACGATGTCGGCGAGCTTCGCCGTGCTCGGCATCGCCGGCGCGCTCATCGGCTCGGTCAGCTTCAGCGGCAGCATGATCGCCTTCGCCAAGCTGCAGGGGATCATCAAGAAGTCGTTCCTGTTCCCGGGCCAGAACATCGTCAACCTGCTGGTGCTGGCCGCGTCGGTCGTCCTGGCCGTCATCATCGCCCTGCAGCACACCGGCACCATGGGCGGCAACGAGACGCTCACGCTGATTGCCTTCTTCGTCGTCTCGCTGCTCTACGGCGTGCTCATGACGCTGCCGATCGGCGGCGCCGACATGCCGGTCGTCATCAGCCTCTACAACGCCCTCACGGGCCTCGCGGTCGGCTTCGAGGGGTACGTGCTCGGCAACGGCGCCCTGATCATCGCCGGCATCGTCGTCGGTGCCGCCGGCACGCTGCTCACCCAGCTCATGGCCAGGGCCATGAACCGTTCGCTCGGCAACGTGTTGTTCGCCGGGTTCGGCGCTGCCGGCGGCCAGGAGCTGACCGACATCGAAGGCACGATGAAGGAGACCAGTCCGGACGACGCCGCCATCACGATGGCGTTCGGCCAGAAGGTCATCATCGTGCCCGGCTACGGCATGGCCGTCGCCCAGGCGCAGCACAAGGTCTGGGAGCTGGCCAAGCTGCTGGGCGAGCGCGGGATCCAGGTCAAGTTCGCCATCCACCCGGTAGCAGGCCGCATGCCCGGGCACATGAACGTGCTGCTCGCCGAGGCCGGCGTGCCGTACGACATGATCTTCGATCTGGACGAGATCAACGGGGAGTTCCCGACGGCCGACGCCGCCATCGTCATCGGCGCCAACGACGTGGTGAACCCGGCGGCGCGCGACGACCCCGGCAGTCCCATCTACGGCATGCCGATCCTGGACGTGGACAAGGCGCAGCAGGCGTTCGTGATCAAGCGCGGACGCGGCGCAGGGTTCGCCGGCATCGAGAACAAGCTGTTCTACGCGGACAACACCCGCATGGTGTACGGGGACGCCCAGGAGGTCGCGAGCAAGCTCATCGCCGGCGTGAAGAAGGTCTGAGGCCCGCCGGCCTTCGGGCCGGACACGCGGCTGCGCTCGCCCGGACGCCGGCGTCATTGCCGCGCCGATCGACGAGTCGCAGTGCGCCCTGCGGGCGCGACAGGAGGAAGGTGGGGAGGTCCGACGTGAGGCCGCATCGCCTCCGCCGCAGCAGTCCGGTCGCGCTCGTGCTGGTCGGCGTCATCTCGCTCTGCTCGGTGTTCGGGCTCTCCGCCTGCGCCGCGGCGCGCGAGCTCTGGGCGGGCGCAGCGTCTTCGAGCGAGTGAGCGAGCCGACGCATGAGCGTGCTCGGTGAAATGACGACTTCCGTCTCGTCGGGTTCTTCAGTAGGCTCGTGAAATGTGGTAACCAGAGACGTGAACCCGCGCACAGTGAGCGGATCAAGCCGGCTCGCAGCGGCGCCGATTGTGTCACGATAGGTCGTTGCCCGCGCAGCGTGTCCGCCAGCAGTAGGAGCAACGAGGTTGGACCGTGAACTGGCGTGACTGGAGACTCGCGTTCTACCTCGCCGCCGCCGGACTCCTCTGGTCGGTCGTGGTCGGCGTGCTGCTCTACCTCCTGCCGCTTGGCACGTCCGTCGGTGCCTCCTCATCGGGCGCGGAGGTCGAGACCAGAGAGCGCGTCTTCACGCTCTCGCTCTCAAGCGTCTGGCCGCTCATCGTCCCGGTGCTGCTCTGCGCCCTGGCGGCGTGGGCCGCAGCTCGGCATCACCGGACGCCGCTCATCATCGCCGCCGTGCTCCTCGCCGTCTTCGCGCTCCTCGGTCTCTTGTCGATCGGCGTCGCCTACGTTCCTGCCGTCCTTCTGCTGATCGTCAGCGTCCTCGCCTCGTCACCGGTGCGCCAGGCGCCGACTGATGGCGACTCCGGAAGGCCGCAGCGTGAGTGAGTCCTCGCCGCCGATCCGCGGTCCGTTGGACGGACCCGCCCGAACGGAGGCGCGGCTCGTGAACGAGCCGGCCGTCAGGCCGTCCGAGGGCGCCCTGCTCGGAGGGGACGTGGGGCGGTTCGCGCAGCTGCTTGCCGTCGGCTTCGCGTGGTCCGCGCCGCTGCTGCCCGCGGTCTTCGCCGGCTTCGGACTCGGCGCCTACTCGCACCCCCAGGTGGCGCGCCTCTACGCCGGCCACGGCTGGCCGCTCCTGGCCGCGATGCTCGTGCTCGCCTGCCTCGGGATCGGCATCGTCGCCGCGCTGATGCGGCGCCCGGCGCGAGTGCGCTTCCTCTGGCTGCTCATCCCCGTCGCGGTCGTCCTGGTCGCCGTGATCCCGTTCGTCGCTCCCGGGCGCTCGTACCCCGTCTACCTCGTCTTCTCACTCGCGGCGATAGTGGTCCCGCTTCTCGGCGTCGCCCTGGGCGCGGCGGTGACCACCGTCACCTTCTGGCGTCGCTCTCGCCTGCTGGGCGTTGCCTGGCACCATGGTCGCGACCAGCGACGGCGGCACGACCTGGTCGGCGCAGGACCCCGGCCGTGACTTCGAGCTGAAGCGGGTGTCATTCAGCGATCCGAAGCACGGCTGGGCGCTCATCGGCCACGACGCACTCCTCTGTACCGCCGACGGCGGAGAGTCGTGGTCCGTCGTCAAGCCGACGGACGAGCGTGAGGTGCTCACCGGTCTCACCGGTGTCGACTCGGCGTCGGTGCCAGGTCAGTGAGCCGTGGGCCCAGCAAACGGACCAGGCTGGCTCGCCTCTTACGGCGTCTTCCTCGTAGCCTTGCCGCTCCTCGCGTCGGGCTGCGGCGGCGAGCAAGACCCGTTCGTCGGCTCTGGGCGGGGGCGGAGCCCCAGGTCGGCAGGGAGATGTACCTCACCCGACAGCCAGACTCGGGAGAGTTGCTGCTCACCGACCCGGCAGGTCCAGGAGTCCGCATCCTCTACCAGCGCCCCAACGACAGTGCCGCCACCCCGAGCATGACCCCGAATGCGTGGTCGACCGAGGCGCCATGAGAAGCGCAGCTGGTGCGCCCAGCAGTAGGCCACCTTTGCCCGCGTCCGGGCCTCCTTCAGGCGGAAGGCTCCCCACGCGAAGATGGTCGAGGTGCACGGGGCCCCGCACTACGTGTTCCTGGCCAAGCCGGACGAGGTCGAAGGCGCCATCCGTTCATTTCTCGCGACCATCGCCACGCCCTTCGGCGCGAACTGACGTCTCATCGTGAGCCTGCGCTATGGTCTAGGTGCAGGCGGCAGCAGACGGAACGATCGAATCCAGACACTCGCAGAAGGGAACCTCCGCTGTGGACATCCCACGCATCTTCACCATCACCGAGAGCGCGCACCGCATCCACAACCCGATCACACCCGACAAGCTCGCCACCCTCGGCGCGGCGCTGCGCCTGGAGCCCGGGGCTCGGGTGCTCGACCTCGGCAGCGGCTCGGGGGAGATGCTGTGCACCTGGGCACGGGATCACGGCATCGTCGGCACCGGTGTCGATATGAGCAGGCTGTTCACGGAACAGGCGAGGCTCCGCGCTGAGGAACTCGGCGTCGCCGACGCAGTGGCGTTCGTCCACGGC
Organism: Actinomycetota bacterium; assembly: GCA_012514235.1. Taxonomy (GTDB): domain Bacteria; phylum Actinomycetota; class Thermoleophilia; order UBA2241; family UBA2241; genus CAIXSE01. Next base: position 40,922 of record JAAZAR010000035.1, on the reverse strand, counting down.
GACGCCGCCGGGTACGTCGCCGACGAGAAGGCCGACGTGGCGGCGTGCGTCGGCGCCACGTGGATCGGCGGCGGCGTCGCCGGCACCATCGAGCTTCTGGCGCGGAGCCTCCTCGACGGAGGGATCATCCTCGTCGGCGAGCCGTACTGGCGGCAGTCGCCGCCGACGGAGGAGGTCGCTACAGGATGTGGCGCCCATTCGGCCTCCGAGTACCTTACGCTTCCGGGACTGCTCGCCTCCTTCGGCGAGCTCGGCTACGACGTGGTGGAGATGGTCCTGGCCGACCAGGACGGCTGGGACAGATACGAGGCGGCCAAGTGGCTCACCATGCGCCGATGGCTCGAGGCGAATCCCGACGACGAGCTCGCCGACGAGGTTCGAGCCCAGCTGACCTCCGAGCCCGAGCGCTACGCCACCTTCACTCGGGAGTACCTGGGCTGGGGGGTGTTCGCCCTGATGCCGCGCTGATGGTGTCTGTGAAGGACGACGTACCATGACGGAAGGTGGGTCATCATCGACCTCGACGGCGACGAGACGCGCTGCGGCCGACGACCTCGCGATCGTCGCTTCATGGATCGGGACACGGGAGGAGTGCCGGCGCTGGGCAGGACCACGAGTCTCCTATCCCATCGAGCCGAAGCGGCTGCGCGAGGAGATCGAGATGGCCGCCGCCGTCAACGTCGCGCTCGTCGACGGGGACGGCCTCGCCGCCTTCGGCCAGGCCGTCCCGCGCGGTCCTGAGCGCGCACACTTGGCGCGCGTGGTCGTCCGCCCGGACGCTCGGGGGCGTGGGCTTGGCAGGGCGCTCGTCGAGGTCGTGCTCGCGCGTGCCGCGGCTGCCGGGTTTCGGCGCGTCACGTTGTACGTCTGCAGCGACAATGTCGTGGCGACGAGGCTCTACACCCGGCTGGGCTTTGTCCGCGCCGATCCGCCGCCGGAGGACCCGCCCTTGCCGGACGTCTGGTTCATGCAGCGTTCGGCCGGACGGCAGGATGGACGAACGTGAGCGTGCGAGGGGCGGCGAGCCGCCGGAGTCGCCGGGAGGCGTCACCGGGGCAGCTCGTGATGCGTGACGCCGGAGGCGAGGTGCCTGGCCGCGTCCGGACGGGTACAGTGCGCCAGACGAAGACGTGACCGAGGAGTGCGCATGAGCGACCGCTGGGTGGTAGGGAGCAAGGACGACGTCGCCGCGACGAAGCTGTCCGGCGACGGTATCGAGGGCGTCGTCAAGCGTGTGCTGGTCTCGCCCGAGCAGGGGTGGGACGGGTGGGTGATGCGCCTGTTCGACATCGAGCCGGGCGGGCACACGCCCAGACACAACCACGACTGGCCGCACATCAACTTCGTCGCCGGCGGCAGGGGGGTGCTGGTCCTCGACGGCGTCGAGCACGAACTCGAGCCCGGCTCGTACGCCTACGTGCCGTCCAACCACGAGCACCAGTTCAGGGCGGGGGCGGACGGGCCGCTCTCCTTCGTGTGCATCGTCCCGGAGAGCGGCGACTATTGAGTTCGTTCTCATCCTTGAAATCCGGCCACCGGGGTAATTGACTAGTCTGAAGGCCGCGCGGAGGGCCGGCGCCGCAGCGCCGGCGGTCCGCGCGGCCGTCGCAGCATCCGTGACACCAGAACGGCCGGGCTTCAGTCCGACGAAAGGAGAGTGATCGCCGTGCCCCCTGCCGAGAGCCGGCTCGCCGAGCTCCACCGTCTGGGTCAGAGCCCGTGGCTCGATCACATCGACCGGGATCTCATCCAGCGCGGCGGCCTCAAGAAGATGGTCGACCGCGACGGCCTGGGAGGCGTCACGACCAACCCCGCCATCTTCGAGAAGTCCATCGGTGGCGGCAAGGACTATGACGAAGCCATCCAGCTCCTGGCTCGCCAGGGGCTCACCTCCTTCGAGATCCTCGATCGCCTCATCATCGACGACGTACGGGCGGCCTGCGACGTCCTCGCCCCCGTCTACCTCGCCAGCGGCGGCGAGGACGGGTTCGTGAGCATCGAGGTATCGCCCCACGTCGCGCGCGACACGCAGAAGTCGGCGGAGGAGGCGCACCGCCTGTTCGCCGCCGTCGACCGGCCCAACGTGCTCGTCAAGATCCCGGGCACTCGCGAGGGTGTCCCGGCCATCCTCGAGTGCCTCAAGGACGGCCTCAACATCAACATCACGCTGCTCTTCTCGCTCAGCCAGTACGAGGCGGTCGCCGACGCGTACCTCGAAGCCTTGGAGTACCGTCTGCACGCCGACGAGACCATCCGCGCCACGTCGTCGGTGGCGAGCTTCTTCGTCTCCCGCGTCGACACGCTGGTGGACAAGCTGCTGGACGAGAAAGCAGCGGCCGCTGCCGACGAGACGGAGCGGCGGCGTCTGCAGTCGATGAAGGGTCGCGCGGGCGTGGCCAACGCGCGGGTGGCGTACGAGCGCTTCCGCAGCTACCTGAACAGTCGGGAGTGGCAGCTCATCGCTGCCTCCGGCGCGAAGGTCCAGCGCGTGCTCTGGGCCAGCACCGGCGTGAAGAACCCGGACTATCGCGACACGCTGTACGTCGACGAGCTCATCGGCGAGCACACCGTGAACACCATGCCGGAGCAGACGTGGGAGGCGTTCAGGGACCACGGCACGGTCGCCCGGAGCGTGGACCGGCGCATCGACGACGCGCACCGCCTCCTGCGGGAACTGAGTCAGGTGGGCATCGACCTGGAACGGGTGGGCGCCCAGCTCCAGAACGAGGGTATCGACCTGTTCATCGAGGCGTTCGACCGCGCGGTGGACATGGTGGAGGAGAAGCGCGCCCAGATCCTCGCCGCCGAAGGGGGCTGAGATGGACCAGTGGTTGCTGCCTGCCTGGCTGGATGCCGCCGTAGGCAGGCGTCTCGAGGCGCTGGACACGGACGGCTACAGCCGGCGTCTCTGGGAGGCCGACGCGAGCCTGTGGAAGCCGGACGACGAGGAGCACCAGCGGATCGTCCGGGCATCCCTCGGCTGGCTCAGCGTCTTCGAGGGGGTCCGCGATCAGGTCCCCGGCCTCGTGGAGTTCGTGGACGAGCTGCGCGGCGAGGGCTACCGCTCGACGGTGCTGCTGGGCATGGGCGGGTCGAGCCTCGCACCCGAGGTGATGCGGGAGGTGCTCGGCGTACGCGAGGGCTACCTGGACCTGCACGTGCTCGACTCGACGGACCCGGCCGCCGTGCTGGCGGTGGAGGCCGCCGTGGATCTCGAGACGACGCTCTTCGTCGTCTCGAGCAAGTCCGGCGGCACCACGGAGACGGCCAGCTTCCACGCCTACTTCTACGACCGCCTCAGGGAGCTGGACGGCGAGCACGCCGGCCGCCACTTCGTGGCGGTCACCGACGAGGGCACCTCGCTCCAACGGGAGGCGCTCGACCAGGGCTTCCGCGCCGTCTTCGTGAACCCGTCCGACATCGGCGGCCGCTTCTCGGCTCTGAGCTTCTTCGGCATGGTGCCCGCGGCGCTCATGGGGGTGGACCTCGAGCGCCTGCTGGACGGTGCGCGCGCGGTTGCAGTGGAGTGCGGTCCGGACGTGCCGGCGAGCGAGAACCCGGCCCTGCGCCTCGGCGCGATGCTCGGCGAGGCGGCGCTCGCCGGCCGCGACAAGCTCACGTTCGTCGCCGAGCCCCGGCTGCGGCCGCTCGGCGCCTGGGTCGAGCAGCTCGTCGCCGAGAGCACCGGCAAGGACGGGACCGGGATCGTCCCGGTGGACCTGGAGGTGCTCGGCGACGCGGACGCGTACGGCGACGACCGCGTCTTCGTGGCGGTGGGCCTCGCGTCCGTCGCCGCGACCGGCCATGCCGGCGAGCTCATGGACCTCGCCAGGGCCGGTCACCCCGTCACGGGGCGCGAACTCGACGACGTGTACGGCCTCGGCGGTGAGTTCCTGCGCTGGGAGATCGCCGTCGCCACGGCGGGACGCATCCTCGGCATCGACCCGTTCGACCAGCCCAACGTGCAGGAGAGCAAGGACAACACCAAGCGGCTGCTCGCCGGCTACATCGCGAGCGGAGAGCTGCTCGAGGACCTTCCGGAAGGGGACGGTCGTCTGGCCTACTCGGTCGACGACCCCGATCTGCCGGCCGCGCTGGCCGAGTTCCTCGGTCAGGCGCGGCCGGGCGACTACGTCGCGCTGCAGGCGTACGTAGCGCCGGGAGTGGCGGTCTGGGACCACCTCCAGGCGCTGCGTCTGCGGATCCGCGACAGCCTCCGCCTCGCGACCACCCTGGGCTACGGTCCGCGGTTCCTGCACTCCACAGGGCAGCTGCACAAGGGCGGCCCGAACACAGGGTTGTTCCTGCAGCTCATCGGGCAGGACCCGGTCGACGTTGACATCCCGGGTCAGCCGTACAGCTTCGGCGTGCTCAAGCGGGCGCAGGCGCGCGGCGATCTCGGCGCCCTGCGGGCGCACGGCTGCCGTGCGCTCCGCGTCGATCTCGGCGACGACGCAGCGGCGGGGGCGGAGCAGCTTCGCGCCGTCCTGCAGGGCGCGCTCGCCGTCACATGACGACGCCGGCCTTTCCCGGCGCGACGAGGAGGACGAGATGGACGTAGCGATGGTCGGGCTGGGCCGCATGGGGGCCAACATGGCGCGGCGGCTGCTCCGCGGCGGGCACCGCGTGGTTGTCTGGAACCGCACCTATGCCAAGGCGGAAGAGCTCGGTGCCGAGGGCGCCGAGCCCATCAGGGAACTCACCGACGTCGTCGAGGCGCTCGAGGCTCCGCGCGTGATCTGGATCATGCTTCCCTACGGCGACGCGACCCAGGCGGCGATCGACGAGCTCGCGCCGCTGCTGACCGAGGGCGACATCCTCGTCGACGGCGGCAACTCGCCGTACCAGCTGGACGTCGAGCGTGGCGCACGACTCTCGGAGAAGGGCCTCCGGTACCTCGACGCCGGCACCAGCGGCGGGGTGTGGGGTCTCGACGTGGGCTACTGTCTCATGGTCGGCGGCGACCGGTCGGCGTACGAGCACATCGAACCGCTGCTGGCGACGCTGGCGCCTCCGGGTCACGGCTACGACTACATGGGCGGCCACGGCTCCGGCCACTTCGTGAAGATGGTGCACAACGGCATCGAGTACGGGCTGATGCAGGCCTACGCCGAGGGGTTCGAGCTCCTCCAGGCGACGGAATGGGACCTCGACCTCGCCGCGATCGCCGACCTGTGGAACCAGGGCAGTGTCGTGCGGAGCTGGCTGCTGGAGCTCGCCGCGGACGCCTTCGAGAAGGATCCGGGTCTCGAGAAGATCAGCGGCTACGTGGAGGACACGGGGGAGGGCCGCTGGACGGTGGAGCAGGCGATCGCCCACGCCGTGCCCATGCCGGCGATCGCCTCCGCGCTCTTCATGCGCTTCCGCTCGCGCCAGCCTGACACCTTCAGCGGCAAGGTGCTCGCCGCCCTGCGCAACGAGTTCGGCGGCCACGCCGTGAGAGAGAAGGAGTGACGGTGGAGCGGGACGCCGCCGGGCGCCTGACCTACGACGAGCCGGACTACGGCGACGAGAGCGGCGTCCGCGTCACGGGGAGGGCGAGGACGGCCGCCGCGGCGTCGCCGTTCGGCGGCGAGCGGAACCCCGATCCGTGCAGCCTCGTCATGTTCGGGGTCACCGGTGATCTCGCCCACCGCAAGCTGATCCCGGCGCTTTACGACCTCGGCTGTCACGGCATCCTGCCGTTCGGCACGACGCTCGTCGGATACGGACGCCAGGCGATGGACGACGAGGCCTTCCGGAGCCTGATGCAGCAGGCCATCGACGACCACTACGGCGTCGAGGTCGTCGACGGCGACACGTGCGAGCGCATCCTCCACCGCCCCCGCTACGTGCAGGGGCAGTTCGACGACCCGGAGGGCTTCAAACGGCTTGCCGCGGTGCTTGACGAACTCGACGGGAGGGGGTCGCGCGGCAACCGCATGTTCTACCTCGCGACCCCGCCCAGCCAGTTCCCGGTGCTCGTGAAACAGCTGGGCGCTGCGGGGCTGGCGCGGCCCGGCGCCACGGGCGGCGGGCGCGGGCAGGGCGACGGCGCCGGGCCGGGGTGGACGCGCATCGTCATCGAGAAGCCCTTCGGCCGCGACCTGGAGACGGCACGCGACCTCGACCGGGTGATCGGGCAGGTGTTCGACGAGCGGCAGGTCTACCGCATCGACCACTACCTGGCCAAGGAGACGGTGCAGAACCTGCTGGTCCTGCGCTTCGCCAACGTCATCTTCGAGCCGGTCTGGAACCGCCGCTACGTCGACTACGTCGAGATCACGGCGGCCGAGACCCTCGGCGTGGAGCACCGGGCGCCGTACTACGAGGAGGCCGGCGCCCTCCGCGACATGATCACGCCGCATCTCATCCAGCTCTTCTCGCTGGTCGCGATGGAGCCGCCCGCGGCCTTCGACGCGGACGCCGTCCGCGACGAGAAGATGAAGGTGTTGCGCGCGGTGCGTCCCATCCCCGCTCACGCCGTGGACGACTGGGCGGTCCGCGCGCAGTACGTCGCCGGCAGGGTGGAGGGCAAGCAGGTGCCGGGCTACCGCGAGGAGGAGCGCGTCGCCGCGGATTCCTACACCGAGACGTACGCGGCGCTCAAGCTCCTCGTGGACAACTGGCGCTGGGAGGGCGTGCCGTTCTACCTGCGCACCGGCAAGAGGATGGCGCGCCGCATCACGGAGATCGCCATCCACTTCAAGCGGCCGCCGGTCCTGCTCTTCAGGGACGCCATGGCCGGCGGCGGCCTGCAGCCGAACGTCCTCGTCCTGCGCGTGCAGCCGGACGAGGGCTTCTCGCTGACCATAGAGTCGAAGGTGCCCGGCCACGCGGTCGCTCTCCAGCCCGTGGCCATGGACTACTCGTACGGCACCACGCTCAACGAACTGCCCTTCAGCGCCTACGAGACGGTCCTCGTCGACGCGATGGAGGGCGACATGACCCTGTTCACGCGTGGCGACCAGGCCGAGGAGGCCTGGCGGATCGTCGGCCCTGTGCTCGAGGCGTGGGTCAGCCGGCCGCCGCGCTCCATACCGATCTACGAAGCCGGAAGCTGGGGTCCTGAGGCGGCGGATGCGCTGATCGCCCGCGACGGCCACACCTGGCGTCGGCCGACCAAGGGGGACGAGAGGTGAGCATCGAGATCCTGCCGGATGCGGACGCGCTGGCCCTGCGCGCTGCAGACCTGTTCGCGCTTGCCGCCCAGGAGGCGGCGGCGGCGCGCGGCCGCTTCGCCGTCGCCCTCAGCGGCGGCGAGACCCCGCGCGCTCTCTACAGGCTGCTCGCGCGTCAGCAGTTCAGCCAGAAGGTCCCCTGGCGGCGCGTGCAGCTCTACTGGGGCGACGAGCGCTGCGTGCCGCCTGGCGACGCGGCCAGCAACTACGGCATGGCGCACGCCGCGTTCATCAAGCACGTGCCCATCCCCGCTGAGAACGTGCACCGCATGCGCGGAGAAGACGAGCCCGAGGTGGCCGCGCAGGCCTACGACACGGACCTGCGCGCTCTCGCCGCCCAGTCACGTCCGGCGGTCGACGTCCCCGTGTTCGACCTCGTGCTGCTCGGGCTGGGGACGGACGGTCATACGGCCTCGCTGTTCCCGCACAGCGAAGCGCTCGCCGTGGACGACCGCCTCGCCGTGGCGACGCAGTCGCCGGACGGGTCGCCGCGCCTCACCATCACCGCGCCGGTGATCAACGCCGCGCGGCGGGTCTGGTTCCTCGTGAGCGGCGCAGGCAAGGCCGGCATGGTGGCCGAGGTCATCGAGGGCCTGCGCGCGCCGATCGCCGTGCCGGCGCAGGGCGTGGCGCCGGCACACGGCACGCTGACCTGGCTGCTGGACGAGGCGGCCGCGGCCGAACTGAGCGCGGCCGCCCGCGCCTGACCGGGATCGCTCCGGGAGCGCCGTCGCCGGTTTGACCGCGGCGCTCCCGGGAACCCGGCTCGTATGCGCCAGATCGTCGCCTATCTTGCCGCGAGCGTCGACGGCTACATCGCCGGTCCTGATGACGATCTCGGCTGGCTGCCCCGGCTCGAGGGCGAAGATCTGGGCTTCGACGAGTTCTTCAGCCGGGTGGGCGCGATCGTCATGGGTCGCCGGACCTACACCTGGATCCGCGAGCACGCGGCCACGTGGCCCTACGGCGACGTGCCCGCCTACGTGGTATCGAGCACCCTGCCCGAGGGTCGGACGGAGCACGTGACGGTCACGCCGGGTCCGCTCACGGAGCTCGCCGTGGACCTGCGTGACGGCGAGGGCAGGGTGTGGCTGGTCGGCGGCGGCCGGCTGTTCGCCGGCTTCGCCGCCGCCGACCTCGTCGACCTGTGGGTCATCACCGTGGTGCCCGTCCTGCTGGGGTCCGGGGTGCCGCTCTTCCCGTCCGTCGCGGACTCCTACGCCCGCCTGCAGCTCGTGGAGACGCGTACGCTGCCGGGAGACTGCGTGCAGCTGCACTACCGTCCGCGGCGCTGAGCTGCGACGGTCTCGGCCCCGGCCGCTCGCGCGGGACCGCCCCGGCCGCTCCCGCATGTCTGAGTCCGGGAGCGCGGTGGTACACTCTGCAGCGCAAGCCAGGTGGCCGCGGACGGGACGCGTCGCGCAGCGCTTCGGCGCCCGTGAGGCACCGTTCGAGGAAAGTCCGGACACCACAGAGCAGGGCGCTGGCTAACGGCCAGCCGGGGAAACCCGAGGGAAAGCGCAACAGAGAGCAGACCGCCAGCGGCCGTCGAAGGGGTGCGAGCCCCGACCGACGGTGCGGGTAAGGGTGAAACGGTGAGGTAAGAGCTCACCAGCGGTCCTGGTGACAGGCCGGCTCGGCAAGCCCCGCCCGGTGCAAGGCCAAATAGGGGAGTGTCTGAGGGTTGCTCGCCCGAGACTCCCGGGTTCCGGCCGCACGAGCCGTTCGGCAACGGACGGCCCGAGATGGATGGTCACCCACGACAGGATCCGGCTTACGGCTTGCTACAGAGAGGCCCCTCGGTCCAGCTGGACGAGGGGCCTTTCCAATCGGTGAGGCGCTCGTCGGCCGGCCGACGAGCGCCTAGAACTGCACGTAGACGAACTCCGCCGGCTTGCCCATCGCGAGCACGGCGGCGCCGAGCAGCAGGCCGAAGACGACGCCGTACCTCCAGGTCGGTCGCGGCTCGATCTCCCACGTGTTCGGCGCCAGGTTGACCCACGCGAGCCCGGCGACGATGAGCAGCGTGAACGCGTAGCCGATCTGCACCTTCGCCGAGTAGAGGCTCCCGAGGCCGTTCAGGCCGGTCATGGCTTTGAGCACGTGACAGGCCTGTTCCAGCGTGGAGGCGCGGAAGAACACCCACGCCACGACCACCGCGACGAAGGTCAGTCCGCGGTTCAGCCACTGGCTCTTCGGGGTCATGCCCTTCGACCGGGCCACCGCGTGGACCGACTGGTAGAGCCCGTGCAGGAGGCCCCAGACGATGAACGTCCAGCCCGCGCCGTGCCAGATGCCGGCGACGATGAACGTGAGCATGAGGTTGCGCACGGTGACGCTCATGCCGCGGCGCGAGCCGCCGAGCGGGATGTATACGTAGTCGCGCAGCCAGAACGAGAGGGTCATGTGCCAGCGCCGCCAGAACTGGCTGGGGTTGGCTGCCTTGTACGGCGAGTCGAAGTTCTGGGGGAAGTGGAACCCGAGCAGGTACGCGATGCCGACGGCCATGTCCGAGTAGCCGCTGAAGTCGAAGTAGAGCTGAAGGGAGTAGCCGAGGGCGGCGGCCCACCCGCTGAAGAAGCGGAGGTTCGCGGCGTTGGCGAAGAGCTCGTCCACGCGCGGCAGCAAGACGTCGGCGACGAGGAGCTTCTTGGCCATGCCGCAGGCGATGAAGAAGAGCCCGAGCGCCGCCAGACGCGTCGTCAGGCGGCGCGGCAGGTCCGCGAAGTCGCCCTCCACGTCGCGCCAGCGCAGGATGGGGCCGGCGATGGCGCGCGGGAAGAGGGCGATGAAGGCCGCGTACCGCAGGAGACTCCGGGTGGCGGGCGCATCCCCCCGGTACACGTCGATCACGTAGCTCATGGCGCTGAACGTGTAGAAGGAGATGCCCAGCGGCAGGAGCACCTTGAGCGCCGGCAGATCGAGGTCGAGGCCGATCCAGGAGCCGAGGCCGTCGAGCGAGTCGAGGAAGAAGCCGCGATACTTGAAGTAGCCGAGGATCGCGACGTTGGCGAGCAGGGCGAGGACGAGGATCGCGCGGCGACGGCCGGCGTCTCCGACGGAAGCGCCGTCCGCGCCGGCCGGGGCGCCGGACGGCGGCCGTCGGGAGGAGCGGGCGATGAGCAGCGCCGCCGCCCAATCGACGAAGGTGGCGCCGACCATGATGAACACGGACCGCCAGTCGTACCAGCCCACGAAGACCCACGATGCGAGCACGAGGAACGCGAGTCGCCACACGCCTCGCGGCAGTAGCCAGTACACGAGGAGCGTGACAGGCAGGAAGGCGAACAGGAATGCGTAGCTCGTCAGCTGGATGGAGACTCCCTTCGGCGGCTGCATCCTACCAGCGCAGGGTGCGACGAGTGTGCGGGCGGGGAGGGGCACGACCGCCCGCCCCTCGGGTATGCTGCGGACATGCGACCGACCGCTGCACACCTGGCCGACACGCTGGGGCTTCAGCCCCACCCTGAGGGCGGCTACTACCTGGAGACGTACCGCGCGGCGGAGACGATGCAGACGCCGCGCGGCGCGCGGCCCGCGTGCACGGCCATCCTCTTCCTGGTCACGGAGGATTCGGCGAGCAGGCTGCACCGCCTCTCCAGCGACGAGCTGTGGGTGTACCAGGGAGGGCTGCCGCTGGAGCTGGTGACGATCGCGCCCGACGGCGAGCTCCAGCGGCGCGTGCTCGGCGACCTCGCGGAGTTGGCGGCCGGGCAAGCCGGCGATCGCGAGCAGGCCGGCGAGGTGTCGGCGGGGTCGCCGGAGGGCGGGCGCGACTGGCTGGCTCAGTCGCTCGTGCCGGCCGGCAGCTGGCAGGGCGCCCGGCTCGCCGGCGGCCCGCACCTGCCGGCCGCCCGCGCCTGGGCCCTCGTGAGCTGCGTGGTCACGCCTGGGTTCGCCTTCGAGGACTTCGAGATGGGCGAACGCGACGCCTTGCTGGCCGCCTACCCCGCGCACGCGGAGCTCATCCGCGAGTTGACGTAGCCCGGCGCGGGGGCGTCCGGGACTCGTCCGGGCGGCGTGATACGCTCGCGAGGGCCATGACCGGCGGGGACGGACGACATCTGGGGCAGCTCGTCTATGGGCGCTTCCCTCAGCTCGAGGAGGCGCTCTGCGAGCGCGTCGTCGAGCTCAAGGGCGGCCGTCCGCTCGCGCCCGTCACCGTGGTCGTCGGCTCCGCCGCCGTCCGCACGCGCGTGCTCGATCTCCTCGTGCGCCGTCTCGGCGCCACCGCGAACGTCTCGGTCGCGACGCTCGGGAGGCTCGCCTCCGACCTCGTCGCGGCCCGGGCGGGGGTGCCCTCTGCAGTGGCGAGTGCGCGGGTACGTGAACGCCTGGTGCGCGGCCTCGTCGCACGCCACGCGAGAGACGTGCAGTACTTCGCCCCCGTGCTCGAGCGTCCGCACTTCGCGCAGGCGCTCGCGGCGACGTTCGCGGACCTGCGCGAGGCGTGCGTCCCGCCCGCATCCGGATGGGGCGCCACGGCCTCACTGCCGAGCGCGGGTGCCTCCGAGCACGTGCACGCGCCCGCGGGGGCGAAGACCGCGGATCTCGAGCTCCTGTACGGCGCCTACTGCACGGAGCTGATGCGCCGCGGTCTGCTCGACGACGCCGGTCTCCACCTGACCGCCGCCGCCTCCCTTGCCGAGCGCCCACTTGACGGCGCCGCCGTGCTCTTCGGGCTCTACGACCTCAACCAGGCGCAGGAACAGCTGGCACGCGCGCTCCTGACGGGCGGCGCCGACATCTTCGTGCCCGTGCCCGCCGGCGCACCTCCGGAGGGGCTGCGCGCGTACGCGGTCGCCCGTGACCTGGGCCTGCCGTCACGGGCCGCTGCCCCGCCGCCTCCCAGGCACGACCGCGACCTTGCGAGGGCGGCGTGGGCGCGCGACCTCCCGGCGCCGGGGTTCCGGGGCGACGGCACGTTCGCCGTGGTGTCCGTCGCGGACGAGCGCGCCGAGCTGCGCGAGGCGGCCCGCGAAGTGCTCGCCGCCGTGCGGGACGGCGCGCCGGCCTGGCAGTGCGCCGTCGTGGTCCCGCACGCCGACGACGTGGAGCAGGCGGCGTCGGCGCTCGCCGAGGCCGGGCTTCCCGTCGCCTGCAGGCTCCCGGACCGCGGCGCCGGAGCACGTGCGCTGGCACGGTTGGCGGAGTGCCTGGTTCCGCCGGCCGGTGAGCCGTTCGCGCGGCGGACGGTCATAGACCTGCTCGCCGCCGCGCCGCTTCGCCACGGCGGCGAGCCGGGGGAGATGGCCCTGTGGCTGGACGAGGCCCGGCAGGCCGGCGTCGTGGCCGGAGCCGAGCAGTGGACCTCACGTCTCGCGGACAGACGCCGGGGTCTCCGAAGTCGGCTCCAGCGTCTGGAGGCTCGCGGCGCCGAGGCGGTCGACGACGAGGACGAGGTGTCCGGCAAGGCCGGCCTCGTCCGCCTCCGCCTGGTTGCGACCGAGAGCCTCCTGAGCGTCACCAGCGACCTCGTGCGGGTCTGCGTCGCCGCGCCGGAGCGCGGCTCGTGGGGAACGTGGGCGGAGTTCTTCGCGACCGTGGCCGAGGCGGTGTTCGACGACGAGACCGCTGCCCAGGCACGCGATGCCGCGTCGCGTCTGCGGGCTCTGGACGTGCTCGAGGAGGACGTGGACCTCGCGGAGGCGGTCGCCGTCCTCCGCGAGTCGCTCACGGCCTCGCGCCTTCCCGTCGGTCGCGTCGGCCGCGACGGTGTCGCCGTCCTCACGCCGCTCGAGGCGCGCGGCCTCGGGTTCCACACGGTGGTGTTCACCGGACTTGCTGAGGGAGGGTTCCCGTCGCGCGGCAGACCCGACCCGCTGCTGGGCGACGCCGAGCGGCGCAGGATCGCCACGGCGCTCGGCGTCAGGCTGCCGCTGGCCGAGCAACGCGAGGCGGAGTCCCTGCTGCAGTTCGCGTTCGCCTGCGAGGCGGCGCAGGCCCGACTCGTGCTGCTCGCGCCGCGGACGAGCGCTGCCGACGGACGACCCCGCCTGCCGTCGCGCGTCCTGCTTCGCCTCGCGTCGTGGGCGGCCGGCCGCCCCGTGGGGCTAGACAAGTTCCTCTCCGGAGCTCCGCTCAGACCAGTGTGGCGCCGGCTCGCCGGCGCACCCGTCTTCTCGGACGACGTCGTCTGGGTGGACGAGCGCGAACGCGACGTCGCGCTGCTGCTGTCGCTAGCGTCGGGCGGCCGGCGCGCCGCCGTCCGCTCCTACGTGGCGACGGTGCTGGGCGGCGGCGACGCCGCCGCGCGGAGACTGGCCGCGTGGGCCTCCGCGCGCAGCCCGGTGCCGGGGGCCTGGGACGGCCTCCTCGGCGCGGAGGCGCGAGCCGCGCTCGCCGGCCTGGACTTGTTCGGCGGCGAGCTGCACCCCACGCGGCTCGAGCGCTACGTCTCCTGCCCGTTCTCGTTCCTGCTGCGCGACATCTTTGGGCTGGAGGCGCCTGACGAGCCCGGCGACTCGCTCGAGATGGATGCGCTCGAGTTCGGCACCTTGGCGCACGAGATCCTGCAGCGCGCCTACCAGCAGGTCATCGACCGTGGTCTGGGCCGCGACGAGGCGCAGGCGGCCGTCGTCGCGGCGTGGCGCGAGTGTTGTGCGGATGCCGAGGCCCGAGGCGTCACCGGGGCTACCCTGTCGTGGGAGGTCCGCCGCGAACTGCTGCTGGAGGACTTGCTGGAGACGGTGCGCCGCGATCCCGTGTTCGCGGATCTCGACTCTCGTCCCTCGGCCGTGGAGTGGCGGTTCGGTGAGGTCGTCGATCGTCCCGTGACGCTCGACCTGGACGGCGGCCGGGTCGTCCGCTTCGCCGGCCGCCTGGACCGCGTGGACGTCACGCCCTCGGGCACGCGCGTCATCGACTACAAGTCGGGCTCGGGCGGCACTGAGCGCGCCCGCCTCAAGGATCGGCTGAGCGTGCAGCTGCCGGTGTACCGGCTCGCGCTGAGGCAGGCCTGGGACGGGGAGTGTGGGTCCATCGCCTGCCTGTACCGCTTCGTCACCCGGCGGGGAGGGCTGGAGGACCTCCCGCTGCCCGAGGACGAGGGAGCATCGACGCGTCGGCTGGCGGATCTGGTGGCGCGCGCCGCTGCGCTGGTCGAGGCGGGCATGTTCCCGCGCACCACCCGCCAGCGCTGCGACTGCTGCGACCTGCGGTACGCGTGTGGCGTGTCGGCCTGGACGCGGGCGCGCAAGCGCGAGCACGACGCACTCGGCGCCGTGGTGGCGCTGCAGTCGGCCGCGCCGGAGGAGGACGCCGATGCCTGAGCGCACCGTCTGCGACGCCGACGTCAGGCGGCGGGTCACCACGGACCTCACCACCTGCTTCCTGCTCGAGGCCGGGGCGGGGACGGGCAAGACCCGGGTGCTCGTCGACCGGTACGTCACCTGCGTTCTCGACCCGGAACGCGGGACCGGCGACGTGCGCACGGTGGCCGCCATCACGTTCACGGAGAAGGCGGCCGGGGAGCTGCGCCAGCGCGTGCGGGAAGAGTTCGAGCGCCAGGCGCTCGCGGCTGCCGACGATCCGGATCGCGCCGAGGTGGTGTCCCGGGCGCTCGACATGCTCGACGACGCCCCGATCAGCACCATCCACGGGTTCGCCGGACGACTGCTCAGGGAGTTCCCGGTTGAGGCCGGCGTCGACCCGGCGTTCGAGCAACTGGACCAGCTCGGATCGGACCTCGAGCGCGCGCAGCTCTGGGATGAGTGGCTCTCGGAGCTCGCCGGTGCGGGTGCAGAGTCGGATCCGGCGCGCAGGGGCCTGTCTCGGCTCCTGCGCGCCGGCGTGCGCCTCGAGCGGCTGCGCGAGCTCGCGATCGGCCCCCGGGGGGTGTTCGGCGAGCGCTACGACATCGAGCCCGCGTCCCCGTGGCCGGACGAGCCCGACCTGCGTGGCGCGCTCGAGGCGCTGGAAGTCCCACTCTCGCGCCTCGCATCGTTCTGCGGTTCGGCCTGCAGCACTGCCGACGACCGCGGCTGCGTAGCGGCCATGGAACTCGTCGACGCGGGCACCGCCTTGCTCGAGCGGCCGCCCGACGACATCGACGAGCTGGCTGCGGCACTCTACGCGCTGCCCGTCAAGGACACGCCGACGGCTCCCGGCGGCGCCAAGGGCAACTGGGACCCGGCGCAGGGCGGCAAGGACGAGCTGCGGGCGCGCTACCGCGCCGCCGCCGCCGCAGTGAGCGCCGCTCGCGAGGCCTACGCGGCGTTCCTCACCTCGGTGGCCGTGGGTGTGGCGGACGGGTTCTCCCGGTGGGCTGCGGCAGCCCAGCTCGCTCAGGGGCGACTCGACTTCACCGACCTCCTGGGTCGCCTGCGCGACCTGCTCGCCGGGGATCTCGCGGCTCGCCGCGCGCTCCAGGGGCGCTTCGCCTACATCCTCGTCGACGAGTTCCAGGACACCGATCCGCTGCAGGCCGAGATCGTCTTCTTCCTGTGCGAGCGCGCGGCTCGGGCGCACGACTGGCGCGAGGTGGTGCTGCAGCCGGGCAAGCTGTTCGTCGTGGGCGACCCCAAGCAGTCCATCTACCGCTTCCGTCGCGCCGACATCGGCATGTACGACCAGGTCAAGCGGCTGATCGCAGACCAGCCGGACGGCGCCGGGGCGCTCGAGGTCATCCGCCAGAACTTCCGCACGACACCGACGATCGTCGACTGGGTGAACACCGTGTTCGCCGGCGTGTTCGACGACGACCGGGAGGAGGGCCGGCAACCGGGGTACCAGCCGGTGGAGGCGTACCGGCCGCGAGCGGACGGGCCGCGCGTCGCCGTGCTGCTGGGGGACGAGTACGGAACCGCGGCGGGCGCCGCCGAGGCGGCGCGACGAGCCGAAGGACAGGCGCTCGCCGCGCTCCTGCTCGCCATGCACGGCGACGCGCACGAGAGCTGGACCGTGCAGGACCGGGACGCGGACGACGGGGCCGGGGAGGCGTGGCGCGCGCCGCGATGGGCAGACATCGCCATCCTGTTCCGGTCGACGACGCACCTCGAGACGTACGAGCAGGCGTTGCGCGACGCCGGCGTGCCGTACCGGGTCGACGGCGGCGCGTCGTACTTCGCCCGCCGGGAGGTGGACGACGCGCTCCTCTGCCTGCGCGCCGTGGACGACCCGTCAGACGGGCCGGCGGTGTACGGCGCGCTGCACTCGTCGCTCTTCGGGTTCAGCGACGACGAGCTGTTCCTGTTCTGGGCGGGCGGTGGCCGCTTCGACCTGTTCGCCGAGCAGCCGCAGCAGCACGCGGCCGTCGCCGAGGCGCTCGCGACCCTGCGCAGGCTGCACGAGCGGCGCACCTCCGCCGAGCCTCACGAGCTGGCGCAAGAACTGCTGCGCGCCGCCAGGGCGTCCGAAGTGCTGGCGGCGTCGGGACCGGCCGGTCCGCAGGCCGTCGCCAACCTGCAGAAGCTCGTGGACCGGGCACGGGCGTTCTCCGGCGCCGGCGGGAGAGGCCTGGGGGCGTTCCTTTCGTGGGCGGCCGAAGCCGGGGACGCGGCCGGAGAAAAGGAGTCGCAGGTCGACGACGACGGGGACGTCGTCCACCTCCTCACGATCCACAAGGCGAAGGGACTGGAGTACCCCATCGTGATCCTGGCCGGCGGGGCGCTCGCGGGCCACGGGAACGGCGGGGAGCCCATCGGCGACCGCGAACGGCGGCGGCTCGCCATCAGGCTCAAGGCCGAGTTGCCGGGCGCTCCCGCCCGGGACCTCGAGCCGCGACGCTACACCGACCTGCGGGAGCGGGAGAAGCTCATGGAGGCCAGTGAGGCTCGCCGCCTGCTCTACGTCGCGGCAACGCGTGCCCGCGACCGCCTGGTCGTGAGTTGCTTCGGTCGCCTCCGGAACAAGGACGGATCGCCCGCCGGCGTGCTTCTGGGGCCCCTCGCCGATGTCCTGCCGGCGCCCGCCGCCCTCGACGCTCCGGTCGAGGACGGTGGGGTCCTCGTGCTCCCTCCAGAGGCGCCGCCGGCGGCGGACGACCGCGACGGCGCACCCGCCGAGGTCGACCTGGAGGCTTCGCGGGCAGACTGGGCGCGCCGGCGCAGCGTGCTCATCGAGGCCGCCCGTCGCCCTGCTCCGGCCACCAGCCCGAGCGGCCTGGAGCATGTGGACGAGGACGTCGGCCGCGGCGGTCCCGGTGCCCCCGCGGGCAGGGCGCGCGCACTGGCACTGGGGTCGGCGGTCCACCGCGTCATGGAGCTCTGCGATCTCTCCGACGAGGCGTCGCTCGAGGTGATGGCGGAGGCCGCCGCACGGGAGCTGGAGCGGCCGGATCTCGCCGCCGAGGCGGCGGAGCTGGCGGCCGCGTGCTGGCGCTCTGCGCCGGTACGCGCGGCCGCCCGGGCCGCCGCCTCGGATCCCGAGCGCGTGTATCGGGAGGTCCCCGTAGGCGCGCTGACCGACGGAGTCGTCGTCGGCGGCGCCGTCGACCTCCTCTTCCGGGGTGACGAAGGCTGGGTCGTGGTCGACTACAAGACGGACCGCGTCGCGGAGCCGCAGGAGCTGCTCGCGCGCTATCGGCCGCAGGGCGCCGCCTACGCACTGGTGGCTGAGGCTCTCCTCGGGACGGGGAGCGTCCGGGAGGTGTGTTTCGTCGCCGCCCGCGCCCGGCAGCCTGACGGGTCGGCGCTGGTCGTCACGGTGCCGGTCGACGACGAGCTGCGCGCCGAGGCGCGGCGAGAGATCGCCGGGGCCGCGGCGGCGGGCCGGGCAGTCGTGCCCGACGAGCTCGTTGCGGATGACGAGGCCGTCACTCCGGCCTGACGGGCGTTGCAGCCCGCGCGGCCGGAGCGCCACGTCAGTCTGGCCTACTACCGCATGAAGATGGGCTTGACGCCAGGAGCGCCGGGCGGCACGGTGTCTCGTGTGAGCTGCGAGACCGACAGCGGAGCCTGCGACCTGCCGGCCGGCGAGTTCGGCGAGTGGATCGAACGTCTGCGCGCCGCCCTGCTCCACGAGGCCGACGCGGACGTTCCCTGCGGGGACTGCTGTGCCTGTTGCTCCACGTCGCACTTCGTGCACATCGGCCCGGACGAGGTCGAGACGCTGGCCGCGGTGCCCGCCGAGTTGCTGTTCGCCGCGCCGGATCGGCCGGCCGGGCACGTCGTGCTGCCGTTCGACGACCGTGGCCGCTGTCCCCTCCTGGACGAGAGCGGTCTGTGCACCATCTACGACCGCCGGCCCCTCACCTGTCGCACCTACGACTGCCGCGTGTTCGCCGCCGCCGGCATCGAAGCCGACCGGCCGGAGATCACGGAGCGGGCGCGGCGCTGGAGGTTCTCGTGCATCGCGCCCGGCGACAGCGACCGGCGCGCCGCCGTGGCCGCTGCCGCACGATGGATCCCCGCCCATGCGGCCGTCTTTCCGGGCGGCGCGGTCCCGGACGACCCGGCTCAGCTCGCCGTGCTCGCCGTCCGGGTCGCCGACGTCTTCCTGCCCGGTGGCCCGGCGACGACTGCCGCGGACGACGTCGCCGTCGCGGCGGCGATCGTGGAGGCGGCTCGCTGAGGCGAGATGCGGCCGGGCCTCCTCGGAGTACGGTCGGCTCGCATCCGTGACCTGTCGCCGGCGTGCCGCCGCCGCGGCCCAGCCCGGCCCTCCAGCACGCACGAGCTCTTCCGGCGGCGGCGATCCGCGGAGTCGGGCGGCGTCCCGTCACCGACCGTGACCGCCTGCTCGCCGCCATCGACGCGAACGAGGAGTCTTTCGGAGACGGGCGAGCGACGCCGCCGGTCACGGTCCGGCTGGGATGACGCTTAGGCCGCGGGTCGGATCGGACGAGCAGCTCTCGTCGCCGGGTTTCGGCCGCCGCGGCGGCGTAGACTACGGCCATGTACGGACTCTCTTCTGGCGCGGTCCCCGGACAGACGGCCGTGACCCTTCGTGACCTCGGCGGCCGTCCGTGAGTCCGCTCGCTCTGGCGCTGGTCGTGACGGGAGCCGTCCTGCACGCCACCTGGAACCTGAGTGCCAAACGGGCGTCCGACGGCGACAGCGTCGCCTTCGTCTGGCTCATGAGCGTCGTCAGCATGGGGCTGGCGTTGCCCTTCGGCCTGGTCTCGTGGGCCGTGGACCCCCCGTCGATGGGCCTCTCCGCGTGGATCGCGGTCGTGGCCAGCGGAGTGGTCCACGGCGTGTACTTCCTGCTGCTCCAGCTCGGCTACCGGCACGGCGACCTCTCGGTCGTCTATCCGGTGGCGCGCGGCACCGGGCCGCTGTTCGCGGTGGCGGCCGCGGTCCTCCTCTTCGGAGAGCGGCCGGGCGTCGCCGGATCGGTCGGCATCGGCGCCGTCCTCGTCGGTATCGTGCTCGTCTCGGGTCTTGTCTCGGCTCCTGGATCGCGGAAGCGGTCGGCGGGGGTCGGCTGGGGTACGCTGACGGGGCTCTGGATCGCCACGTACACCGTGATCGACGCCTGGGCCGTCACCAGTCTCGGCCTCAGCCCGCTCGTCTTCTTCCTGCTCTCGCTCGTGCTCACCGCGGTCGTGATGGCGCCGTTCGCCCTCCGCGAGCCGGCGTGCCTCGGAGCGGAGTGGCGCCAGAGCCGGAGGCAGATCGTCACCGTGGGCATCCTCTCGCCGGTCGCGTTCACGCTCGTGCTCTTCGCGCTGAGGCTCGCCCCGCTGGCGTACGTCGCCCCGCTCCGCGAGGTCTCCATGATGGTGGGGGTGTTCTACGGCGCCTGGGTGCTGCGCGAGCGCGTCACGGCGACGCGGCTCGCCGGCGTCCTCTGCATGATCGCCGGCGTGGTGGCGTTCACCCTGGCGTGAGGAGTTGACGGCCGTCAGGGACGCCACGTAGTCTGGACCCGGTCGCCGGCGCCCGCCGGCGGGAGTCGACCAGAGGAGGTGCGATGGGGAAGGAACTCAGCATCCTCGCACACGACACGGTCGACCAGCCTCCTCCAGCATCACGCTCGTGACGCCGGCCGGGCGCGCCTGAGGCGCGCCGCGCCGCGCCGGCGAATCCGCCCGCAGCACGGGTAGCCTCCTACGACCTCCCGGCGCCGTTTCGGCACCGAGCGCCGGCCGTGGGCGAGTCTTGCCCATTGCTGCATAATCCGTATGCAGGAATGAGAGCCAGCGTCGACAGCGGCGCACTCGTGAACAGGAGCGTGACATGATCAAGGTCGCTGCGTGGGGCACCGGCATGATGGGCCAGGGCCTCCTGGGCTACATCCTGGACCGCCCGAAGGACATCGACCTCGTCGGGGTCATAGAGACGTACCAGGACAGGGAGGGCATGTCCGTCGGCGAGCTGCTCGGCCGTCCGTGCGACGTCAAGATGACCAGCGATGTCGAGGCCGTACTCGCCGGCAAGCCCGACGTGGTCTGCATCTGCACGCAGAGCAACCTCCACGAGGTGGAGCCGCAGGTGCTGCCCGCGCTTCGGGCCGGCTGCGACGTCATCTGCATCGCGGAGAAGATGAGCTACCCGTGGGCGAGCGATCCCGAGCGCGCGGAGCTGTTCGACACGGTGGCGAAGGAGAACGACGTCACCTGCCTCGGTGCCGGCATCAACCCCGGATTCATGCTCGACGCGCTCGTCGTCATGTGGAGCTCCGTGTGCCTGCGCGTCGACAGGATCGTCGCGACGCGCGTGAACGACCTCTCGCCCTTCGGTCCGACCGTGCTGAACGGCCAGGGGGTGGGCACCACCGTAGAGGAGTTCGAGAAGGGCGTCGCCGAGGGCAGTATCGTCGGCCACATCGGCTTCCCCGAGAGCATCGGGCTCATGGCCCGGGCGCTGGGGTGGAGGATCGACCGGGTCGAGGAGACCCGCGAGCCGATCGTCACCGAGGTCGAGCGCTCCACGCCGCACGTGCACGTGGCGCCCGGTGACGTGGCCGGCTGCCGTCACATCGGCCGCGGCTACGTGGGCGACGAGCTCAAGATCGAGCTCATCCACCCGCAGCAGATCCACCCGGAGCTCGCCGGCGTCGAGACCGGCGACTACATCGAGATCCACGGCGACCCCAACGTGACCATGGGCAACAAGCCGGAGATCCCGGGCGGCAAGGGGACCTACGCCAGCACGGGCAACTACATCCCTCTCGTGAAGGACGCGCCGGCCGGCATGCTCACCGTGGTGGACATGCCGCTGCCGCGCTTCTGGACGCCGACGGTGTGAGGAGGCCTGCATGACGGACGACATCCGCGCCGCCCGTGAGGGCGACTGGGTCGAGATCGAGGTCAAGCTGCTCGACCCCGCCGACCGCAGCGCGAACCTGCCGCCGGAGACGGCGGAGAAGCCGCTCATGATGTGGGTCAAGGGGTTCGCCGAGGGCGAGGCTGCCGTCGGCGAAGAGCTCGCCGTGGAGACGATCACCGGCCGCAGGGTCGTGGGCACGCTCTCGGCGGTGAACCCCGGCTACTACATCACCTACGGCTCGCCGATCCCGGAGTTGACGCATGTGGGCCGCGACCTGCGTGCCCGGCTCGCGGCCTTCAGGCGGCAGGAGGCCGGTCTGGCTCCCGGAACACCGGCCTCACCGGGCGCGCCGGCCGAAGGCGGTGAGCGCTGATGGCCAGCAAGTTCGACGCCATCATGGCGCGCCGCGGCGAGATCATGCGCAAGGCGCTCGGCATGGACTACAGCGAGTTCGAGCTGAGCCCCATCGCCTTCGACTACGAGCGCATGATGGGCGCGCACGGCTACTCGCTGGACGAGATCGTCTCCATCCAGACGCGGGCCGGCGTTGGCTCCACGCCGCTTCTCGAGCTGAAGAACCTGACGGACCTCGTGCGCAGCATCAGCGAGCCCGGCAAGGGTGCGCGCATCTTCGTGAAGGACGAGGCGGCCAACCTCGCCGGCGCCTTCAAGGACCGGCGCGCCAGCGTCAGCATCTTCGTCGCGAAGGAGAAGGGCTACGAGGGCGTCATCGCGGCGACGTCGGGCAACTACGGCGCCGCCGTCGCCAGCCAGGCGGCGCGCAACGGCCTCAAGTGCATCATCGTCCAGGAGACCTTCGACAGCCGGCACGTCGGCCAGCCCGAGATCGTCGAGAAGGGCCGTATCTGCGAGAGCTACGGCGCCGAGGTCGTGCAGCTCACCGTGGGCCCGGAACTCTTCTTCCACATGGTAGAGCTGCTGGACGTGACCGGGTACTTCGCCGCATCGCTCTACAGCAGCTTCGGCGTGAGCGGCATCGAGACGCTCGGTGTGGAGATCGCCCGTGAGATGGAGCACCTCACGGGCGCGCCGCCGACGCACGTGGTGGTCACCCACGCCGGCGGCGGCAACACGACCGGCACGGCGCGGGGCCTGGAGTGCGCCGGCGCCACGGACACGCAGATCGTCAGCGCGTCCGTCGACCTCAGCGGGCTCCACATGGCCAGCGACGTCGACTTCAACCGCAAGAGCTTCACCACCGGCCACACCGGGTTCGGCGTGCCGTTCGCCACGTGGCCGGACCGCGCCGACGTGCCGCGCAACGCGGCCCGGCCGCTCCGGTACATCGACCGCTACCTCACGGTGACCCAGGGCGAGGTGTTCTACATCACGGAGGCCATGGCCAAGCTGGAAGGCCTCGAGCGCGGCCCGGCCGGCAACACCGCCATGACCGCGGCCGTGAGCCTCGCCCGTGACCTGCCGCGCGACGCGACCGTGGTCGTGCAGGAGACGGAGTACACGGGCGCCGGCAAGCACCACTGGAGCCAGCTCAACTTCGCCAGGGAGATGGGCGTCGAGGTGCGCGCCGGCGATCCCGCGGAGAACGTGCCCGGCGAGGTCATCGTCATCCCGGAGCGGATCGAGCAGATCCGCGCCACGGACTTCGACCTGGCGCGCATGCGTAAGAGCTACATCCGCAACGCGCTCAGGAATGCCCCCGAGGGGTATGCGCCGACGTCGGACGACATCGAGTTCCTGGCCGCCGACACCAAGTCCGACCCGGACACGGTGGAGGCGACGATCGCCGAGCTGAGGGAGGGCTGAGATGGCCCGCGAGGACACGTACCTGAAGATCCGCGGGCACCTCGCCGAGCTCAGCGACGAGGAGCTCGAGGCGCGGTTCTGGGAGCTCGCGCAGCGGGTCGTGGACCCGATGGTCGAGCTCGCCCGTACGCACACGAGTCCGAGCATCGAGCGCTCGGTGCTCATGCGCATGGGCGTCGACTCGCCGACGTGTCTGGCGGTGGTCGGCGAGTGCGAGAAGCGCGGCCTGCTGGGGCACGGCGCCGGGCACGTGGTGCTGCACTGCGCGACCACGTGGGACTGCGCCGCGCCCGAGGCCGCACGCCGGCTCGCCGTCGGCGAGGGCTGGGACACGGTCGAGCAGAAGTGGGGAGGGGCGCGATGAAGCCTGACGACACGCGCCCCGAGGGCGGCGCGGCGGCCGGCGTGGGCCTGCCGCCGCTCGACCCGGACGAGAAGCTCGACGTAGAGGCCCTGTTGCGGGACCTCGAGCACTACCGCCCGCGGCGCAAGGGCTGGCACTGGCGCGAGCCCGTGCCGGACCAGCGGCTGCACAAGTTCACCTACAAGGAGACGTCGAAGGGCCTCGAACGCAGCATCCCGCTGCCGGCCGCCCACTACTTCGGCGACATCGACCCGCAGCCGGACTGCGTGGTGACCACCGAGATCGCCTCCGGGCGGTTCGAGGACGACATCCGCCGCATGCGCATGGCGGCCTGGCACGGTGCGGACCACATGATGGTCATCCGCACCGCCGGCCAGAGCCACATGGACGGCCTGCTCGAGGGCACACCCGAAGGCGTCGGCGGCATCGCCGTCACGCGCAAGCAGGTCCGCGCCACACGCAAGGCGCTCGACCTCATCGAGGACGAGGTGGGCAGGCCGATCAACTTCCACAGCTACGTCAGCGGCGTCGCCGGCCCCGAGATGGCCGTCATGTTCGCCGAGGAGGGCGTCAACGGGGCCCATCAGGATCCCCAGTACAACGTCCTCTACCGCAACATCAACATGTACCGCAGCTTCGTGGACGCGGCCGTGGCCAAGCACGTCATGGCCAGCGTGCGCATGGCGCAGATCGACGGCGCCCACAACGCCAACGCCACGGCCGTCGAGGCGTGGAACGTGATGCCCGAGCTGCTCGTGCAGCACGCCATCAACTGCCGCTACTCCGTCTCTGTCGGCATGCCGGCCGAGGACATCTGCCTGAGCACCGTGCCGCCGGACGCCGCTCCGGCCCCCTGCATGCGCATGGACCTGCCCTACGCGGTCGCCCTGCGCGACCTGTTCGGCGACTACAAGATGCGCGCCCAGGAGAACACGCGCTACATGGAGGCCGACGGGCGCGACGCCACGGTCAGCCACGTGATGAACCTCATGATCAGCCGTCTCACGAGCGCCGACATCCAGAGTACGATCACGCCCGACGAAGGCCGCAACGTGCCCTGGCACTACAACAACGTCGCGGCGGTGAACACGGCCAAGCAGAGCCTGATCGGCATGGACGGCCTGCGCGAGATGGTCAAGATCGACCGCGAGGCGCCGGAGCTGAAGGCCAAGGTGCGCGAGATCAAGGAACGCACCGTCCTCTTCCTGGAGGCCATGCTGGAGGACGGCGGCTACTTCGCCGCCGTCGAGGAGGCGTACTTCGTCGACTCCGGCATCTACCCCGAGACCCACGACGACGGCATCGCCCGCAAGAGCGACGGCGGCGTGGCGGCGGGCACGATAGTGCCTCGCGCCGCCGACTACCTGGCGCCGGTGTGCCACCACTTCGGCGAGAACCACCTGCCGGAGGGCTACGACGCCGAGGGCGGCGAGGGCACTCCGGCCGGGCTGAAGAAGCCCTGCGACCTGATCGGCGGGTGCACGTTGTGCGACGCCGGCAAGGTCCCGTTCATCGACGAGCTCGACGCGGAGGACAACGTCAACGCCCGGCTCGCGCAGACGAAGGAGCTCCGCGAGCGGCAGCTCATCAAGCCGGAGGTCGAGTGGGCGGCCGACGGCTGGGTCGTGGTCACGCTGTTCCTGCCGGCGGCGCCGCGCGTCGCGGAGTTCGCGGCGCTCGAGTTCGGCAAGGCCATGAACCTGCAGGACTGCGAAGTCATCAACAGGCAGGTCATGCACCCGGCCGAGGGCACGCTCATCGAGATGAAGGGCCGGCTGGACGTCGTCGTCGACCCGGCCCGCCTGGTGATCCCGCCGGAGCCGGTGGTGATGAAGGACGACGAGATCCGGGCGTTCGTCGCCGAGCGAGGCCTCAAGTGCGTGGCCGCCACCGTCGGCGAGGACGAACACTCGGTCGGCATGCGCGAGATCATCGACATCAAGCACGGCGGTCTCGAGAAGTGGGGCTTCTCGTGCGAGTACCTCGGCACCAGCGTCCCCGTCGAGAAGGTGCTGGACGCGGCCATCGAGCACGCGGCGCAGATCGTCCTCATCAGCACGATCATCACGCACGGCGACATGCACCGGAACAACATGGAGAAGCTCGCCGACCTCGCGGTGGAGAAGGGGGTGCGGGACAAGCTGATCCTCATCTCCGGCGGCACCCAGGTCACCGACGAGCTCGCCCGGAGCTGGGGCATGGACGCCGGCTTCGGACGCGGCACTAAGGGCATCAACGTCGCCTCGTTCGTCGTCGAGACGCTGCGCGAGCGCGGGAGGTGAGATGGACGCGCCGCGGCCAGTCGATGCGCTCGTCGCCGAGATCGGCTCGACGACCACCGTGGTCTCGGCGTTCGCCGGGCTGCGCGAGTATCCGGCGGCGACTCCCTCCCTCGTCGGGCAGGGCGTCGCCGCCACGTCGATCGCCGACGGCGACGTCACCATCGGGGTGAGCGCCGCCCGGGCGGAGCTGGAGGCGGCGCTTGGCGCTTCGGTGGAGCCGGAGCTCACGCTGGCGACCAGCTCCGCCGCGGGCGGCCTGCGGATGACCGTCCACGGCCTCACCCAGCGCATGACGGCCATGGCGGCGCGCGAGGCCGCGCTGGGGGCCGGCGCGGTCGTCAAGTACCAGACCGCCGGCCGCCTGCGAGCACACGACCTGCGCGAGATCGAGGCGGTCCATCCCAACCTCATCCTGCTCGCCGGGGGGGTGGAGGGCGGCGACTGCGACACCGTGCTCGCCAACGCCGCGGAGCTCGCGAAGCTCGAGGACCGGCCGATCGTGGTCTATGCCGGCAACAGCGTGGTGTGCAGCGACGCGCAGGAGCTGCTCGAGGCCGCCGGCTTCCGCGTCAAGCTCACCAGCAACGTGTATCCGGCGGTCGACGAGCTCGACATCGTCCCCGCCCGCCACGTCATCCACGACGCGTTCGAGGAGCACATCACGCACGCCCCGGGGATGGAGCGCATCGGAGAGCTGGTGAGCGGCAGGATCCTCCCGACGCCGGGCGCCGTGCTCATCGCCGCCGAGCGGCTGGCGGAGGACCTCGGCGACCTCGTCGTCGTCGACGTCGGGGGGGCGACGACCGACGTGCATTCCATCACCGACGGCAGCCCCGAGATGGCGGCCCTCATGATCGAGCCGCAGCCGCACAGCAAGCGGACCGTGGAGGGCGACCTCGGGACGTACGTGAGCGCGCCCCACGTCGTGGAGATGCTCGCCGCCCAGGACCGTCCCGTGCATCTCCCTCCGGCGCTCCCGCGGACGCAGGAAGAGGTCGCGGCGGCGCTGACGCTGACGCACTTCGCTGCCACGACCGGCGTGCAGCGGCACGCCGGACAGCTGGCGCACCTCTACACGCCGACGGGCCGGCAGACGGTCGCCCGCGGGCGCGACCTGACCGCCTGCCGGCTGGTGATCGGCACCGGCGGCGCCCTCACGCGCCTGCCCGGCGGTGAGGCCCTGCTGGCCGACGTGCGCGCGCGGGGCGGCGGCGGAGAACGCCTGCTGCCGCCGCCGGACGCGCGCATCGCCCTCGATCGCGACTACGTCTTCGCCTGTTGCGGCGCCCTCCTGCAGCACTTCGCGCCGGAGGCCGTGACCGCCATCGCGCGCGCCAGCATAGGCGTCTGAACTCGGTCCGGTTCGGCCTGCGCCGCATCCGTCCCGGCGCCGTGTGATGCTAGGCTGCCTCGAGGGCATCACACAGCAGATGACAGCACAGCACATCCATCCCGCGCTCGCGCCGTTCACGCCCCGCGTGCGCGACTGGTTCGAGCGGGCGTTCGCCGAGCCCACGCCGGCGCAGGTGCAGGCGTGGCCCGCCATCTCCCGGGGCGAGCACGCACTCGTCTCGGCGCCCACAGGCTCCGGCAAGACCCTCGCCGCCTTCCTGTGGGCGCTCGACCGGTTCGTCGCCGACCCTCCACCGGCGGACCCGAGGGAGCGCACGCTCCGCCTCGTCTACGTCTCGCCGCTCAAGGCGCTCGGCTACGACGTGGAACGCAACCTTCGTGCGCCGCTGCGCGGCATCGGAGCCGACGTGCACGTCGCGGTGCGGACCGGCGACACGCCGCAGAAGGAGAGAGCGGCCATGCTGCGCACGCCGCCCGACATCCTCATCACGACCCCCGAGTCGCTGTATCTCATGCTCACCTCGCAGGCGCGCAGACTCTTCACCGCCACGCAGTGGGTCATCGTCGACGAGATCCACGCCGTGGCGCAGACCAAGCGCGGGGCGCACCTGGCGGTGACCCTCGAGCGGCTGGTCGAGCAGGCGGGCCGCGACGTGCAGCGCATCGGGCTCTCCGCCACGCAGCGTCCGCTCGACGAGGTCGCTCGGTACCTGGTCGGCCCGTCCCGGACCTGCACCGTCGTCGACGCAGGGGTGCGCAAGCCGCTCGACCTGCGCATCCACGTCCCGGTCGAGTCGATGGTCGAGCCGGACGTCACGGTCGAGCTCGACCATCTGCCGGGCGGCGGGGAGGCCACGCGGCGCAGCATCTGGCCGGCCATCTACCCGGAGCTGCTGCGCCTCGTGCGCGAGCACCGCTCCACGCTCGTGTTCGTCAACAACCGCCGGGCGGCGGAGCGCATCGCCCTGCGGCTCAACGACCTCGCCGCCCAGGAGTCGGAGGCGGCGGGGGAGAGCGCGCGCGAGATCGCCCGTGCCCATCACGGGTCGCTCGCGCGCGAGGAGCGCGTCGTGATCGAGGACCAGCTCAAGTCCGGGCGGCTGCCGTGCCTGGTCGCGACGTCGTCGCTCGAGCTCGGCATCGACATGGGAGCCGTCGACCTCGTCATCCAGGTCGAGTCTCCGAAGTCGGTCACGCGAGGGCTGCAGCGGATCGGCCGCGCCGGGCACGGCGTGGGCGAGGTCTCGCGCGGACGGATCTTCCCCAAGTTCCGTGCGGACCTGCTGGAGTGCGCCGTCGTGGCGCGGCGCATGCGCGAGGGGCTCATCGAGACCACGGTCGTACCGCGCAACCCGCTCGACGTGCTGGCGCAACAGGTGGTCGCCGTCGCGGCGAGCGCCGGGGAGGAGGGCGTGGCGGTCGACGAGCTCCACGCCCTCGTGCGGCGCACCTGGACGTACGCCGAGCTGGAGCGCCGGCAGCTCGACAACGTGCTCGACATGCTGGACGGCCGCTATCCGTCGGCGGAGTTCGCCGAGCTGCGGCCGCGCATCGTGTGGGACCGGCTCGCCGGGACGGTGCGGGCGCGGCAGGGTGCACGATCCCTCGCGGTCGCGAACGCGGGCACCATCCCGGACCGCGGCCTCTTCACCGTCAACCTGCCGGACGGCCGCCGGGTCGGCGAGCTCGACGAGGAGATGGTGTACGAGGCGCGGGCGGGACAGACGTTCCTGCTGGGGGCCACCAGCTGGCGCATCGAGCAGATCACGCGCGACCGCGTGGTGGTCACGCCGGCGCCCGGCGTGCCGGGCGCCGTGCCGTTCTGGCACGGCGACAGCGTCGGGCGTCCGCGCGAGCTCGGCGAGGCCATCGGCGCGTTCGCGCGCGAGGCGGTGCGGCGCGACGAACAGCAGCTGGCGGCCGAGTACGACCTGGACGAGCGGGCCGCCTCCAACCTGCTCGCGTTCCTGCGCGAGCAGGAGGCGGCCACCGGCGTCGTGCCGTCAGACAGGACGCTCGTCGCCGAACGCTTCCGCGACGAGATCGGCGACTGGCGGTTGTGCGTCCTGTCGCCGTACGGCGGGCGTGTGCATGCTGCGTGGGCGCTCGCCCTCTCGGCGCGCATCCGCGTCGCCTTCGGGCTCGAGGCGGACGCCATCTGGTCGGACGACGGCATCATCGTGCACCTGCCGGACGCGGACGAGCCGCCGGGCGCGGAGCTCGTCCTGGTCGAGCCGGACGAGGCCGAGGATCTCGTCGTCGCCGAGCTGGGCTCGAGCGCGCTGTTCGGGGCGCGGTTCCGCGAGAACGCCGCGCGCTCGCTGCTCATCCCGCGCGCCTACCCCGGGCGTCGCACGCCGCTCTGGCAGCAGCGCCTGAAGGCGCAGTCCCTGCTCGAGGTCGCCAGGCGGTACCCGCAGTTCCCGGTGGTCCTCGAGACGTACCGCGAGTGCCTGCGTGACGTACTCGACGTCCCCGGCCTGCAGGAGGTGCTGCGCAGGGTGAGCACCCGCGAGATCTCCCTGATCGAGGTCGAGACCCAGACGGCTTCACCGTTCGCGTCCTCACTGCTGTTCGACTATGTCGCCGCCTACATGTACGAGGGCGACACGCCGGCCGCGGAGCGGCGCGCTGTCGCCCTCTCGCTGGACCGCGAGTTGCTGCGCGAGCTGCTCGGGCAGGAGGAGCTGCGCGACCTCATCGACCCTGCGGCGCTGGAACAGGTGGAGGACGACCTCCAGTACCGTTCGGACCACCTGAGAGCCCGGGACGCCGACGCGCTGCACGACGTGCTGCGTCGCGTCGGCGACCTCACGGCGGGGGAGGCGGCGGAGCGTGCCGAGCCGTCGCGGGACGCGGGCGCCTGGCTGGAACGGCTCGAAGACGAACGCCGCGCGGTGCGCGTCCGCCTCGGCGGCGAGGAGCGCTGGATCGCCGCCGAGGATGCCGGACTGTACCGCGACGCCCTGGGCGTCGTGCCGCCCGGCGGCCTCCCCGACGCCTTCCTGGAGGACGTGCCGGATGCGACGCTCGGCCTGCTGCGCCGGTACGCGCGTTCCCACGGTCCGTTCGAGGCTGGCGAGGTGCACGCGCGGTACGGCGTCGATCCCGGGCCGGCTCTCGCCGAGCTCGAACGAGCCGGTGGACTCGTGCGGGGCGAGCTTCGCCCGCTCGGGACGCGACGCGAATGGTGTGACTCGGACGTGCTGCGCCGCCTCCGGCGGGCGTCGCTGGCGGTCCTGCGCAAGGAGATCGAACCTGTCGCCCAGCAGACGCTGGCGCGCTTCGCCCCGGCCTGGCAGGGTGTGGACCGGTTCGCGGCG
Source organism: Actinomycetota bacterium (assembly GCA_012514235.1). Lineage (GTDB taxonomy): Bacteria > Actinomycetota > Thermoleophilia > UBA2241 > UBA2241 > CAIXSE01. Next base: position 10,502 of record JAAZAR010000035.1, on the reverse strand, counting down.
GCAGGCGCCGGGGTCGACAGGCTGCGCGACGTGCTCGCGCCGCTGCAGGGGCTGCCGCTGGCGCCGGAGGTGTGGGAGAAGGACGTGCTGCCGCGCCGGCTGGGCACGTACTCGCCATACTGGCTCGACGAACTGTGCGCCGGCGGCGAGGTCGTGTGGGTCGGCGCGGGGCCGCTCGGCACCCGCACCGGCCGCGTCGCGCTCTACTTCCGCGAGGACGCGCCGCTCCTCGGTCCGCCGCCCGCCCTCGGCGAGGCGCCACGGGGTGAGTTGCACGATCGCCTGCGGGAGCGGCTCCAGCGCGGGGCGTGCTTCTTCTCGGACCTCCTCGTGGAGTTCTCCGGTCACAGCCCGGAGGAGCTCCGCGAGGCGCTGTGGGACCTCGCCTGGGCGGGCGAGGTGACCAACGACGCCTTCGCGCCGCTGCGGTCGCGCGGGACCAAGGCGGCGGCTCCTTCACCCAGTCGGCGCGCCGCGTCCGCCAGGTTCCGCCGGCGCTCCCGTGGCACGCCGCCGCTCCAGGGCCGGTGGTCGCTGGCCTCGGAGATCTTCCCCGCCGTGCCCGCCGATCCCGAGGCGCGGCGCCGCGCCTGGGCCGAGCTGCTGCTCGAGCGTCACGGGGTCCTGACGCGCGAGCTGGTGCGCGCCGAGGGGTACCCGGGCGGCTTCTCGGCGCTGTATCCGGCGCTCTCGGCGCTGGAGACGCTGGGCGTGGCCCGCCGCGGCTACTTCGTCGAGGGTCTGGGCGGCGCCCAGTTCGCGCTGCCGGGAGCCGTCGAGCGGCTGCGCGCGCTCGAGGACGCTCCGGAGCAGGCGCTCGTGATCGCCGCCGCCGATCCGGCTCAGCTGTACGGCGCCGGCCTGCGCTGGCCTGACGGGGACTCGCGTCCGCCGTCCCGCCGCGCGGGCGCGCAGCTCGTCACCGTCGGCGGCCGCCCGGCGCTCTCGGTGCACGCCGGCGGCAGGTCGCTGCGAGTGCTGGGCCGGCCTGACGACGTGCAGCCGGCCCTCGAGGCGCTCGCGGCCGAGGTGCGTGGCGGCCGCCTCCGCCGTCTGGTGGTCGACACGATCGACGGCGAGCCTGCCGTCGCAAGCCCGCTCGCCGAGCGGCTCATCGCACTCGGCTTCCGGCGCGGCCTGCACGACTTCTCCCTCGCGCCCGGCGATGCCTGAGGGCGACACGCTCCATCACGCCGCGCTCCGCGTGGGTGCGGCCCTCACCGGTCACGTGCCCTCGGCGATCGAGACGCCCCACCCGCGCTTCGGACGCGCCCGCTGGCCGGAGCGACTGGGCGGGCGCCGGGTCGATGCGGTCGAGGCCGTCGGCAAGCACCTCCTCATCCGCTTCGACGGCGGGCTCGTCATCCACTCTCACCTGCGGATGAGCGGGTCCTGGCATGTGGGCCGCGCGGGGGAACGGTGGCCGCGCTCGCCCAGGGCGGCCTGGCTCGTGCTCCGCCGCGCCGAGTACGAGGTGCTCCAGTTCAACGGTCCCGTGCTCGACCTGCTGACGGCGACGCGGATCCGTAGCGATCCACGCCTCACGCGGCTCGGACCGGACATCGTCGCAGGGCGCCCGTTCGACGAAGCGAGGTTCCTGACTCGCCTGCGGGAGGACGACCAGACGCGCGGCCTCGGGGACGCGCTGCTGGACCAGCACATCGTGGCCGGCATCGGCAACTTCTGGAAGTCCGAGGGCTGCTGGCTCGCCGGCATCGACCCGTGGCGCCGTCTCTCCCAGGTCTCCGACGAAGAGGCGCTCGCGGTCGTGCGCGCCCTTCGTCCGCTGATGCAGGAGTCGGCGCGCCACGGGCGCCAGAGCGAGTTCCGCGTGATCTACGGCCGTGCGGGTCTTCCGTGCCCGCGGTGCGGTCCCGCTGTGCTGATCGCCGCTCGGGGCCAGGGGGACGACAACCGCACCACGTACTGGTGTCCGAGCTGCCAGCGGTAGTTGCGCCACCGCCGCCCGCGCGGAACGGCGGCCAACGCCGGTCGTGGGCTTGCACCTGACGGCATCGGGAAGATACTCTCGTGCATACATCTTATGCAAGGGGAGGGTCATGCCGGCGAGAGCCACCGTCACCGTCGATCTCGGGAAGGTGCGCGCGAACGCGCGGACCGTCGTGGACGCCCTTCCGGGCATCTCCGTCGTCGGCGTGACAAAAGTGACCTGCGGGTCGCCGCAGGTGGCCCGCACCATGCTCGCCGGCGGGGCGAAGGCGCTCGGCGAGTCGAGGCTCGAGAACGCCGAGCGCCTCAGGGACGCCGGCCTGACGGCGCCCATCTGGCTCCTGCGGGCACCGGTCCCCGAGCTGGCCGGCGAGGTCGTGCAGCTCACCGACGTCTCGCTGGAGAGCGAGCTCGAGACGGTGGTCGCGCTCGAGAACGCCGCCGCAGCGGCGGGGCGGCGGCATGCCGTGGTCGCCATGGTCGACCTCGGCGATCTACGGGAGGGCATGCTTCCCGCCGACCTGCCCGCGTTCCTTGACCGCGTCGACCGCATGAGCCACATCGACATCGCCGGCATCGGCGTCAACCTCACGTGCTATGGGGCGATCATGCCCGACGAGGACAACCTGGGGCGGCTGGCCGAGCTCGCCGAGCGAAGCGAACGACGGCTCGGCCGGCCGCTCCTCGTCTCCGGCGGCAACTCCGGCTCCATCGGCATGGTCACCTCCGGTCGCATGCCGGCGGCCGTCGACTCGCTGCGCATCGGCGAGACGATCCTCCTCGGCGTCGACACCCTCACCCGGGAGCCCACGCTGGGGCTGCACCTCGACGCCTTCATCGTCGAGGCGCCGGTGGTCGAGTGCCTCGTGAAGCCGTCGCTGCCGCAGGGCACCGTCGCACAGGACGCGTTCGGCAACCGCCCCCTGTTCACTGACCGCGGCGCGCGGCGGCGCGCGATCTGCGCCCTCGGGCGCCAGGACGCGCCGCCGGATGGTCTCGTGCCCGTCGACCCGCGCGTCGAGGTCCTCGGCGCCTCCAGCGACCACCTCATCCTGGACGTCGAGGCGCTCGACCGGCCCCCGGCGCTGGGCGACTGCATCACCTTCGTCCCTACCTACGCGGCGACGCTGCAGCTGTTCACGTCGCCCTACGTCACCAAGGTGTTCACTCCGCCGGCCTGACACAAGGATCGTGGCGCGGAGGGACCTGCAAGCACAGGAGTGAGCATGGCTGAGAAGACCAGAGTCCTGATCATGGGAGCCGCCGGGCGCGACTTCCACAACTTCAACACGTACTTCCGGGACAGGGAGGAGTACGAGGTCGTGGCCTTCACCGCCACGCAGATCCCGTACATCGACGACCGCAAGTACCCGGCCGAGCTCGCCGGGAAGCTGTACCCGGACGGCATCCCGATCCGTGACGAGTCCGAGATGCCCGATCTCGTCAGGGAGCACGGCGTGGAGCAGGTCGTCTTCGCCTACTCGGACGTACCCTACGAGTACGTCATGCACCGCTCCGCCATCGTGAACGCCCTCGGCGCCGACTTCCGTCTGCTCGGTCCCGACAAGGTGATGGTCGAGAGCACCAAGCCGGTGATCGCCGTCTGCGCCGTGCGCACGGGCGCCGGCAAGAGTCAGACCACGCGCAAGATCCAGACCATGCTGCGCGAGGCCGGCAAGAAGGTCGTCAGCATCCGTCACCCCATGCCGTACGGCGACCTCGTCAAGCAGCGCGTGCAGCGCTACGCCACCGTCGAGGACCTCGCGAAGCACGAGTGCACCATCGAGGAGATGGAGGAGTACGAGCCGCACGTCATGGCCGGCAACGTCATCTACGCCGGCGTCGACTACGAGGCGATCGTGCGTGAGGCGGAGAAGGAAGCGGACGTCATCCTGTGGGACGGCGGCAACAACGACTTCAACTTCTACCGGGCCGACCTGTACATCACCGTCGCCGACCCGCATCGGCCGGGCGACGGCCTTGTTTACTACCCCGGCGAGGTCAATCTGCGGCTCTCCGACGTGGTGGTGTTGAACAAGATCGACAGCGCCGACCGCGCCGGCATCGAGCGCGAGCTCGAGGCCGTCCGCTCGGTGAACCCGACGGCGCGGATCATCATGGGCGCGTCGCCGACCACGCTCGACAAGCCCGACCTGATCCGCGGCAAGCGGGTGCTCGTGGTCGAGGACGGCCCGACGCTCACGCACGGCGAGATGAAGTACGGAGCCGGCACCGTGGCCGCCAGGCAGTTCGGTGCGGCTGAGTTCATCGACCCGCGTCCCTTCGCGGCGGGTGAGATCAAGGCGACGTTCGAGAAGTACCCGGGCATCGGCGTGTTGCTGCCGGCCATGGGCTACTCCGAGCAGCAGCTCAAGGACCTGGAGACGACCATCAACGCCTCCGGCGCCGACGTGGTCGTCATCGGCACCCCCATGGACCTCCGTCGGATCATCGACATCAAGCTGCCGGCCGTGCAGGTCGGTTACGACCTGCAGGAGATCGGCAGCCCCACGCTCGAGGACGTGCTGCGCGAGCACAAGTTCATCTGATAGCCTTCATCGGCACCCGAGAGCAGGACTCCGGCGACGGCCGGCGCCCCCGGCGCCGGCCGTCGCCCGCTCCGCGGTCCGTTGCGCCGCGGCGAGTCTCCAGCGTCATCCCAGAAGGGGGTCTCATGCCCGACAAGGCCAGGCGTCACCTCTCCGAGCTCGACCTCACCGGCCGCAGCTTCCTCACCATCCACGACTTCCAGCCGGCGGAGATCGTCTCCCTCCTCGACCTCGCCGACGCACTCAAGGACGTTCAGAAGCGGCGCGTCGAGCATCGGTTCCTCGAGGGCCGCGCCGTCGCCATGATCTTCATGAAGACGAGCACGCGCACCCGCATGAGCTTCGAGGTCGGCATCGTACAGCTCGGCGCCCAGCCCCTGTTCCTCAACGCCAACGACATCCAGCTGCGCGTCGGCGAGACCATCAAGGACACTGCCAACGTGATGAGTCGCTACGTCGACTGCATCATGATCCGCACCTTCGCCCAGCAGGACGTCGAAGACCTCGCCGAGCACGGCCAGATCCCGGTCATCAACGGCCTCACCGACGCCCATCACCCGTGTCAGGGGATGGCCGACGCGATGACCATCCGTGAGCACGTCGGCAAGCTCCAGGGGACGAAGCTCGTGTACATCGGCGACGGCAACAACGTGGCCCACTCGCTGGCCGAGGTCGGCGCCAAGACCGGCATGCAGGTCGTCATCTGCACGCCCGACGACTACAAGCCGGACGCTGAGATCATCGCCCGGGCGCGGGAGGACGCGAAGGAGACCGGCGCCTCGATCGAGCTGACCAGCGACGTCGCCGCCGTCGAGGGGGCGGACGTCATCTACACCGACACCTTCACGAGCATGGGTCAGGAGGCCGAGCACGACGTCCGCCTGGCGGCGATGCGGGACTACCAGGTCAACATGGCGCTGGTCGAGCGCGCGGGCCCGCAGGTCAAGGTCATGCACTGCCTGCCGGCGCACTGGGGCGAGGAGATCACCGAAGAGGTACTCTACTCGCCGCACTCGGTGGTCTTCGACCAGGCCGAGAACAGACTGCACGCGCAGAAGGCGATCATGGCGGCGGTCATCGCCTGAGCGCCGCGGAGCGGAGGGCGCGCGACGAAGGGGCGGGGCGGCGGCCGCACAGGCCGCCGCCCCGCCCCTTCTGCGTGGTCAGATCCAGCTGGGGAACCACATCACGTGCTCGAAGTACCGGGGCGAGATCGGCAGCCCCAGCACGATGGGCACGAACGCGACCACGATGCCGATGGTGAGACCGGCGACGACCATGGCCATCAGGGGCCGGTGACGCCGCATGCGCTCCGAGAGGAGGAAGGCGAGCAGCAGCGCCGCCAGCAGGACGCCGACGGTGAGGCCGACCCAGGCGAAGAAGGTGCCGCCGCGGTGCGGGAGCTCCCAGAAGAGCCATGCCGCGCCGAAGCCCACCCAGCGCCACAGCACGGCGGCGGCGAGCGCCGCCGCCGCCGCCGCCAGCCACCCGCGGCGCGGCACGAGGCCTCCGGCGAACAGGCAGAGGGCGCCCGCCACGAGGACGGCCATGATGGGCGCCACGGGCGTCATGTAGTAGAGGAACGACGTGCGCGTGGCCAGGAACCACGGGACGTACAGCACCACCACGAGGCCCGCCGCCGGCAGGAGCGCGTAGGAGCGGCGGAGCAGCGCGAGAGCGGCCGCCGCCGCGAGCGACAGCGTCGCGAGCCACCAGAGGAACGGATTGCCGATGGCGATGACGCCGCGGTACGTCTCCGTGCCCTCGAAGTAGTACCAGACCGGGCGGTAGTCGACGATCCACGTGGGTGCCAGCGAGGCGTAGGTGTGCGTGGCCTCGAGGTTGAGGTTGAAGATCACCATCTGACGGTGCAGCTCGCGGAAGTCGGCGATGGTGTGGCCGGCCCAGAAGTACGGAGCGTAGCTGAGGAGGTAGAAGCCGACGGGCACGGCCACGAGAGCGGCCACGAGGACGAGGATGCGCACACCCAGGGAGTCCTGCGGCGGCGCGGGCGTCTCGGCCTCGGCGTGCGGCGGGACCAGCGGCGGTCCGGCTGTGGAGGCCTCGGATGGGACCGCGCTCGCGGTCGGGACGTCCGTCTCGGCCGGCACGTAGCCGGCCTCCCCTTGCGCGGTCGCCCGCGCGCGGTGGGCCTGCAGGATCCAGGCCGCCGCGACGATGATCGCCGCGGCGATGAGGGCGAGGCCGCCGGACCACTTCGTGGCGGCGGCCATGCCGCCGGCCCCGCCCGCCGCGAAGAGCCACGCGGGGCGCCAGCCCTCCTGCACGTAGCGCAGCGCCAGCAGCACGCACAAGACCGTCCAGAAGGCGATGAACACGTCGAGCGTCGCGATGCGCGACTGCGCGATGCCGAGGGGGTCGGTCGCGGCCAGCAAGAGTCCCAGCAAGGCCCATGGAGGGGAGAGACCGAGCCTGCGACCCAGCGGGTACACGCAGGCGAGGATGCCGATGCCGGCCAGGACCGCCGGCAGGCGCCAGCCGAACGAGCGGTAGCCGAAGACGGCGATCCCCGCGGCGATGGCGAACTTGCCCATCTCCGGGTGCGGCCAGGAGACCTCGTCGCCCGCCGCCCAGCGGTACTGCCCCTGGGTGCCGATGCGGCCGTCGACGATGGCCTTGGCGTCCTTGGCGTAGTAGATCTCGTCGAACATCATCTCGGTCGGCGTGCCGAGTTGCCAGAGGCGGAGCGCCGCAGAGATAAGAAGGACGAGGGCCACGGCCAGGGCGTACCCGTGCCGCCGTGCCGGATCCTCCATGCGGCGAGGTCGTGCGAGCATCAGCGTGTGAAGGTCTTCAAGTGTCCTCCCGGTGCGCGGACAGTATAGTGAATCCGCAGGCGGGGAGGAGGCCGGACGTGCGCGCGGCCAGGAAGGCGTCCGCGGGTTGATGGGCCGCCCGGCAGTGTCGGCCTGAAGCGGACGCCGTCGCCTCCACCCAGCGGTATGCGGCGTCCCGCTGCGCGGGCCGTTGCTTGGTTTGTGGTCGCGTTCGTGATACAACTCCGCGAGTTTGCGTCGAGGGTGAGGCCGGGGCGGTCGGGCAGGCGGTCCCCGGATCACCGGAGTGGAGGACATCGATCGATGAGTGACGAACCCAAGACCCCGGTCGCCGGCGGAACCGGCCCGATGGGCGAGCGTGGCGTCATCACGGCCACGCTGCGCGACGTGACGGCCAACCCGGGCCCGCTGGGCCTCATGGCGTTCGGCATGACCACCGTCCTGCTGAACATCCACAACGCCGGGTTCTACGAGATGAACACCATGATCCTTGCCATGGGCATCTTCTACGGAGGCCTCGCCCAGGTCGTCGCCGGCATCATGGAGTGGAAGAAGAACAGCACGTTCGGCATGACTGCGTTCCTCTCCTACGGCCTCTTCTGGCTCACGCTGGTCGGCCTGATCGTCTTCCCCAAGTGGATGGGCGTGGAGGGTCCCGACGACGTCGCCATGGGCTGGTACCTCCTGGCGTGGGGCGTCTTCACCGGCCTCATGTTCATCGGCACGCTGCGCATCAACCGCTCGCTGCAGGTGGTGTTCGGCAGCCTCACCATCCTGTTCGTGCTGCTCGCCGTCGGCGACTGGACCGGCAGCGAGACCATCGGCACGATCGCCGGCTGGGAGGGCATCTTCGTCGGCCTCAGCGCCGTGTACGGGTCGATCGCCCAGGTGTGGAACGAGCTGTACGGGAGGGTCGTCCTCCCGCTCGGTCCCGTGAAGTAGGGATCGCCGCCGACGCCCGTCGCTGCGGCGGCGCAGGACGACGCCAGGGGCGCCGCGACCTCACGGTCGCGGCGCCCCTTTCGCGTTCCAGTAGGCGCCGGTATTCCCTGGCGGCGACCGTCGCGGACAGGCCGTCGGTGGTCCGCGAACCAGGTGCACAGCTTTCCGTCCGGGCGTGTCCCTATCATGCTTCTTGACACAAACACCGGTTCGCTCTAGGCTCCACACGAACACGTGTTCGCTGACTGAGGAGGAAGGGTGGAAGGTCTCACGCCGCGACAGGAACAGGTACTGGAGTACATCCGGGAGTGCGTGCGCGCGAACGGCTATCCGCCCACGGTGCGCGAGATCTGCGCGGCGCTGGACCTGTCGTCGCCGTCTACGGTGCACGCGCATCTCGCGAACCTCGAGCGGCGGGGACTCATCAAGCGCGACGCGGCCAAGCCTCGCGCTCTCGACGTCGTCGGCGACGAGCGGCCGCCAAGGCCGCTGCCGCTCGTCGGCCGCGTCGCCGCCGGTGCGCCGATCCTCGCGGAGGACAACGTGGAGGACCTCGTCGACGTCCCCGGCTTCCTGCGTCGGGACGACGGCGACTTCGTGCTCCGCGTGCGGGGCGACTCCATGATCGGCGCGGGCATCTTCGACGCCGACCTCATCGTCGTCCACCCGCAGCCGGACGCGCGTGACGGCGAGATCGTCGTCGCCCGCGTGAGCGGCGTCGGCGACGACGAGGCCACCGCCAAGCGCATCTACCGCGACGGGCGTCGCGTGCGCCTCGTCGCCGAGAACGAGAACTACGAACCGATCGTCGTGGACGCCGACCAGGTCGAAGTGGTCGGCCGAGTCGTGGGGGTCCTGCGCCAGCTATGAGTACCGTGCCTCTCGCCGCAGTAGTCCAGCCGACGCTCGCCGACGCCGTCGACGAGACGCTTGCTGCCGCCCTCGCCGGCAGCCAGGCCACCTGTCTGTGGTGCGGGGCACGAGACATCGACGTCCGGTCGGCGGATCTCTGGAGCGGCGCCGTGGTGGTGAGGTGCCGAGTATGCGGCGCCGAACTCGACGGCGTGGTGCCCCGGCATCTGCGCGAGGTGCCGCGATGACGCACCGCCCGTATCCGCAGGCTGTCGCTGACGGTCGGGTCCGTCCGGTCGCTTCCCGCTCGCGCTCGGGCCGCGTCACCCCCAGCCGACGGCGCCGACGTCGGCTCGCGGGCCTCACCCGGTTCGCCGTCTTCCTTCTCCTGATCTTCATCGCCGTGTGGGCCGGCGTGCGCGTGGCGCACGCCGGCGACGACCCCGCTGTCTACTCCGGCACGGCATACACGGTGCGAGCCGGCGACGATCTCTGGACCATCGCCGAGTCGCAGTACGGCGCCGAGATGGACCTCCGCGCGGCCGTCTACGCCATTCGTGAAGCGAACGGGCTGGAGTCCGCCGGGCTTATGCCCGGCCAGGCGCTCACGCTCCCGTATCTGGAGGAGTAGGGCGTACCACAGGTCGGGCCACGTGCGCGTGAGGTATACTTGCGCGGCGTCCGGGACGTGGCGCAGCCTGGTAGCGCACCTGCTTTGGGAGCAGGGGGTCGCGAGTTCAAATCTCGCCGTCCCGACCACAATCCTCTTGGAAAACGGCACTTTCCTGATCCTCCGCGTTGACTGTGTTGGCGGCTTGGCGCAAGATTTGGCGCAAAGATAGGCTCAGACGGGGGGAGAGGTGCCGAGACGACTACAGGGAAGCGTTCGCCAGAGGGGCGAGACCTGGCAGGTGACGATCTCCACCGGGCGTGGCAAGGACGGTCGGTACCACCGCCAGAGCTTCACCTGCGCGACCGAGGATGAGGCCCACGACAAGCTCCTCTCGCTTAACCAGGAGAAGCGCAGCGGCGAGCTTGCGGTCGAGCGGCCCGGGAGCCTGTCGGAGTTTCTTGACGACTGGCTCGCCGGCGTCATCAAGCCGAATCGCTCGGCGCGCACCCACGAGCTCTACAAGATGATCTGCGAGAACTACCTCAAGCAGTCACCTCTCGCGACGATGAAGGTGGAGCGGATCCGCCCTCAGGACGTGCAGACGTACTACGGGAACCTCCTCGGCAAGGAGGTTTCGGTGAGCATGGTCCACCACGTCCACCGAACCCTCCGTGTGGCCCTCAACCAGGCCGTCGACTGGGGCTACATGCCGCGCAACCCCTCCGCGCGCCTCAAGTTGCCACGCCACGAGGCCCGCGAGTTCCGCGTGCTTACGCCGGCGGAGACGAAGAAGCTCGT
>JAAZAR010000135.1 GCA_012514235.1 Actinomycetota bacterium | reverse complement strand
TGTTGATGTTGCGGAAGATGATCCCGTACATGGAGTCGTTCAGCATCATGTCGAGCCGCTCGAGAGCGCCCATGGTGGCGATCTCCGGCATGCACAGACCGCTGGCGTAGTTGCACAGGCGGATGTAGCGGCCGAGCTCTTCGCCGACCTCGTCGAGGGCGGCACGCATGAGGCGGAAGTTCTCCTGCGTCGCGTACGTGCCGCCGAAGCCCTCGGTCGTCTCGCCGTAGGGCACGTAGTCGAGCAGGCTCTGGGCGGTGGTGCGGATGACGGCGATCACATCGGCGCCGGCACGGGCGGCCGCCTTGGCCTGGGCGGCGTCCTCGTAGATGTTGCCGGTCGCCACGATCACGTAGACGTACGGCTTGAGGGGCTCGCCGATCGTGGCGACGAGTTCGTTGCGGCGCGCGCGAACGGCGTCTATGCGCGTGACACCCTCCTTCGCCAGCTCCTCTGCGCGCGCCTCCGCAGCCGCTCTGCGCTCGGCGGGCACCTCGGCGAGGGTGAGATCGCCGGCAGCGATGCCCTCGGCGACTTCCTGCGCGCTCTTGCCCGTCTGGTTCATGAGGTCGACGAACGGCCGCATGATGCCGGAAGGCAGCAGGTCGCGGGCGTGCTCCACGACGACGTTGACGAGCGGCACGTCGATCTCGTTGACGCCTGCGACGCCAAGCAGGCGCAGCGTGGCACGCTCGGTCGTGTCGGTCGTGTGCTCCTCGATGTGCTGCTGGATGTCGTCGGCGATGGCGTTGGCTGCCGCTCGTGCGCGGTCGACCAGGTCGCCGTTCAATCGGAGGGCATCGTTCACTTGACCACCCACTTTCGTCAGGAGGAGGCAGAGGTCGCGAGGTCGACGCCGGCCTCCGGCAGCCGGGCGAACCCATTCACGACGTCGAGCATCGGGACGCGGTCGCCGACGGCTTCGGCGACCGCGGAGAAGAAGAGCTTGGGCCGGTACGGCTGCGGGACCCGAAAGGGGTTGACCGTGAGCGCGAACACCCGCAGGGGGGTGAGCGCCTCCAGACGGATACCCTTGCGCAGGAAGCGGCTGACCATGGCCGGCGGCAGGACGAGCACCGTCGGGTCGCGCACGACGACACGGAGTTCCGTGCGCGGCGGCAGCACCCGGGTGAAGTCGTCGACGAACTCCTGGGTGAGGGCGCCGCCGACGAGCAGCGTGCCGGCTCCCAGGCGCTGCACCTCACGCGCCACCGTGACTCCCTCCCCCACCACGGTCGACAACTCCAGCCGGTGGGCGACGCCACCCGACGAGAAGGCGACGCAGCGGTCGCCTGCCGCGACATGTGGGGCGAGCAGCTTGCGCGTCTCCGCTCCGACGCCGGGCAACGTGAGGAGGTCGATGGCGCCTACGGTGGTCTCGATCACGTCGTCGAGGGTGTCGCCGACCATGCCGCCGGTCGCCACGATGACGCCGTCGCTGACGCGCGGCGAGGCGCTGCCGAGGCGGTTGATGGCACCGTCGATGATCACCTGCTCGCAGCCGAGCGCCAGCAGGCGATCTACGGTGAGTCGCAGCTCCCCGAGCGTCGTCGGGCCGCTCACCTCCACCGCTCCGTCGCCGGCAGCGCGGCCGATCAGGACGCGACCGAGGGGCGTGTGGAACGGGAGTTCTTCGATCGGCTCCATGGTGTAGCGAGAGCGGTCGAGCGAGCCCTGGGTGGTGGCGATCAGCGTGCCCGACGGCGGGGTGATGCTGGGCTTGGCGAGACCGGTGAGGTGGTCGGTGCGCTCACCGTCGAGACCCAGCGACGTGAGGCCGAACAGGGCCGGGCAGTCCGCCATGAGCGCGTTGACGACGGTGGTCTTGCCGGCATTCTTGACGAGGCCCACGACGGCGAGCGCACGCGCTCCTGAGGCAGCGATGAGGTCGTAGAGAGCTCTCACGGTGGCGCCGTGCGGGCGGACGTGCGCACGCGGGTCGGCGCCGCTCATGCCCCGTCCTCGCCGCTGTCTCGGGAACGTGCCTGTCGGGCGGCTGACGCAGCGACGGCCGGCGCGCTCTCGGCGTGACGGATCTCCTTGAGGTACGCGAAGATCGTGTACCGGGAGAGATCGAGGGCCTCGGCGACCTGCTCGGCCGACCTCTTGACGAGGAAGGCGCCGCGCTCTTCGAGACGCTTGACGACCTCCATCTTCTCCTCGCGGCTCATCGCCGAAGCGTTCTTGCCCATCTCGCTCAGTATCTGCGTGACCATGCCGGACACCACGTCGCGGATGTCGCCGGCGAAGATCTCGCCGGCCTCGGGTGCGCTCCCCGCGGACCGTCCTACGCTCGTGAGACCGGCGAGCACGCGTTGGGCTTGCACCAGTTCGGAGATGTCGTGGTTGATCCCGAGCAGCCCGTAGGGTTCACCGTCTTCGTCTCGCAGCGTCACGGCCAGCGACTTGAGGATCTTGCCCTCGTGGGACGAGACGTACAGACGGACATCCTGGCCGTCCGTGCTGCGAAGGCTGCGGAGCATGCGGTCCGTCGGGACGTCTCCGATGGAGCGGCCCGTGACCGCGCCGTTCTCGATCGCGACGATGGAGTGCGGCAGCCTGCGGACGTCGTGCAGCACGACCTCGCACTCAGGTCCGAGCATCTCGGCGAGGCCGCGCACCACGGGCAGGAGCGCCTGGAGGCGAGCGTCGAGCTGCGTGGGCAAGAGGCTCCCTTGTTCGCGGTTGCTGGCTTCCCGCGATCCGGCCAGCCAAGGGGCCGCAGGGGACCCTGGCGATTCACGCGGGAGTTACGGTATACAACGGCCCGGCGCACGTGTCAAAAAGAGTGGGCCGCATATCCGAAAAAGTCGGAGCAGGGACGGCGGTGAAGCCGTCCCTGCTCCCGGTCTCCTCGTGGGCGGATCCCCGCCGCAAGCGTCAGAGGTCGCTGGGTCGCTCCGCCAGCGTGACCTTCAGGTCCTGGGTCTTCCCGTCGCGCTCCACGGTGACGGTGATCGTGTCGCCGGGCTTCTTGGTGCCGAGGAAGGCGATGAGGTCATCAGCCGATTCGATCCGTGTGTCGTCGGCCTTCACGATCACGTCACCGCCGATCGTGAAGTCCTGACCCTGGACCGTGACGGTCTGGTCTCCTCCACGGATGCCGGCCTTGGCGGCCGGGCTGTCCGGTGAGACGGCCTGCACGAGCGCGCCGCCCTGGGTCTTCATGTTGAACATGCCGGCGATATCCGGGGTCAGCGTCCGGAGACTCACGCCCATCCAGGCGTAGGTGACCTTGCCTGTCGTCTTGATCTGCTCGAGTGAACGGATCGCGGTGTTGATGGGCACCGCGAACCCGAGACCGTCGTTGCCGCCGCCGGAGGACGCGATCTGCTCATTGATGCCGATGACCCGCCCGTTCGCGTCGATGAGAGGACCCCCGGAGTTGCCCTGGTTGATGGCGGCATCAGTCTGGATGCCGTTTGGGATGGTCTGGCCGTTCGGAGCTTCAAGACTGCGGCCGGTGGCCGAGACGATGCCGGACGTGATGGAGAAGTCATAGCCCAGCGGATTCCCGATGGCCACCACCGGCTCTCCGACTCTGACCTTGTCTGAGTCCCCCAGCGGCAGAGGGCTGAGGTCCACCTTGTCCGGATCCACCTTCACCACGGCGACGTCGCTGCCTACGTCCACCCCTACCAGCTGGCCCGGCACACGCTGGCTCTCGGATCCCCCCTGGTTGAACACCACGGTCACGCGGCTCGCGCGCTGTCCGTTCTCGTCGACCACGTGGGCGTTCGTGAGGACGTAGCCCTCCTCGTCGACCACGAAGCCGGTCCCGAGTGCCTGGCCGTTCTGGCCGAACTGGCCGACGCCGTCGAACTCCGAAAGGATCATCACTACCCCGCCCGACAGGGACCTGTAGATCTCCTCCGGGGTCAGACCCCCGCCTTCTCTCACGACGGTCGGCGGAGCCGTGGAGACGGCAGGCGTCTGCGCGGCTTGCACGACTGTCTGGTCGACTTCCTCGAGGTCGAGCACGAACACCAGGAGGAGGACGACGGCGGCGGCCGCTACGGCTCCGCCGGCGAGGCCAGCCAGGAACCCTTTGAGCTTCATGTGTGCTTCCCTTCGCGTCTCGTGACGTCGGCGCGCGGCGCAGCGTCCGCGCCCCCGAGTCTCTTCTCTTCACGATGTCGCTCAGCCATTACCTGCCCCCTATGGCTGTGTTGTGCAACCCGGCTGCTTCTTCACGGGCTGTGAGCAGCGATGCTACGAGGCGGCGCGCGCCCGTCGCCGGACACCGGCCGCGCGCGGCAGACGCACGGTGAACCGCGCGCCGCCGTCGGCCGGCGACTCCGCCGAGATGGTCCCGCCCATCATCTCCGTAAGCTCGTGGGCGATGGAAAGCCCAAGGCCCGCGCCGGTCGTCGTGCTTCGCTCCTCGCGCCCGCGGTGGAAACGCTCGAACACATGAGGCAGTTCACTGCGAGAGATGCCGGGGCCGTCGTCGGCGACGACCAGGACGGCCTCCTGGTCCTCGACGGCGGACGACAGTCGCACCGAACTGCCGGGGGGCGAGTACTTGATGGCGTTGTCGATGAGCGCTCGCAGGACCTGGACGAGCCTTTGCTCGTCGCACCACGCCGTGTGCCCGTCGTCGCCCTCGAACGTCAGCGCGACCTGTTTGGACTGTGCCTGCGCCTGGAACTCGTCCAGCACCGAGCGGCCCACGGCCGCCAGGTCCACGTCCTCCGGATTCAGTTCGAAGGAGCCCGCTTCGACGCGCGAGAGGTCGAGCATGCTCACGGCCATGGTGCGCAGCCGGTCGACCTGCTGGCGCATGATCTGGAGGAACTCCCTCTGCTCCTCGGCACTCAGGTCACCCTCGTCGATGAGCTCGAGCGAGCCGGCGAGCGAGAACAGCGGCGTCTTGAACTCGTGCGATGCGTTGGCGATCAGGTCGCGGCGGGCGCGTTCCAGCCGCACCTGGGCGGTCACGTCACGCAACACGACGATCGAGGTGAAGTCGGCGTCTCCGGCCACCGGGTACGTGGTCGCCTCCAGGGTGACGTCGTCGTGCGCGAAGACCACCATGTCGAAGTCGGCGTCCTCCTGGGAGGCTCGCCAGAGCTGGGCCACGTCCGCCGGGAGAGCGTCATCCACGGTCTCGCCGATTAGTCGGGGCGAGTCGAGCAGGATGGCGGCGGCGGGGTTCGCGATCGTCACCCTGCCATCCGCGGACACGCCGACGACGCCCTCGCTCAGGTCGTTGAGCAGCACCTCGACGCGATCACGCTGGTATTCGACCTGCGCGAAGGCGCTTCTCAGCCTGTCGGCCATGACGTTGAACGTCTCGGCGAGCTGGCCGATCTCGTCCTCGACTGTCCCGGGCACCCTGGCCGAGAGGTCGCCGCCGGCGATGAGTTCGGCGCTCCGCTCGATGCGCCTGATGCGCCTCGCGATGAAGTACGACGCCATGTAGCCGAGCAGGAGGCTGGTCGCCAGGGCGAGGAGGGTCGCGAACAGCAACTGCCGTTGCACGGCGTTCACAGCGTTGTCCACGTCGTCGAGAGACGAGGTGACGAGGACGACGGCCAGCACGGTCTCGGGGCCCTCCTTCGGGACCAGAGGTACGGCGGTAGCCGCCACCTGCCCTCCTTGCGTCGTCACGGTCCCTTGCGCCGGACGCCCGCTCTCGACGGCCTCGGCGAGCATCGGGAACTCCGCGACGTCGGGGGAGGCCTGGTTGCCCGAGTCCTTGAGCAGGACGAGGTTGCGCGTGTAGACGAGTGTCCGTCCGCCCAGCCGCGTCGAGAGGCCGCTGAGCGTCCTCTCCAGGGCTTCATCGTCGGTGATCTTGAGCTGCAGCGTTTCCGGCTCGTACCCCATCCACTCAGTGAGCGTGTCGCTGATGACCTGCGCGTTGGCGCGTGCGTCGGCGAGCTTCTGCTCGACGAGACGACCGCGCAGAGGAGGCACGACGTAGACCCACGCGACCAGCATGGCGAACGCCACGACGATCACGATGAGGACCGTGAGCCAGTTCTTTACTGAGCGGAACATCCGTGTGAATGGGGGCGCTCTCTGCCCGCTCCCACGTCAGAACTCGCGGAACTTGTAGCCGATGTTGCGGACGGTGAAGATGAACTCCGGGTCCTTCGGGTCGGTCTCCAGTTTCTCGCGCAGATGGCGGATGTGGACGTCGACCGTCCGTGAGTCGCGGTAGTCGCTGTCGCCCCACACCAGCTGGAGGAGGAGTTGGCGACTGTACACGCGGCCGGGATGTGAGATGAGCGTCTTGAGGATCTCGAACTCGATGTACGTGAGGTCGACCTTGGCTCCGCGGACGATGACGTTGCGCTTGAGGACGTCCACCTCGAGGTCGTCGATCCTGATGACGTCCTTCTTCGTCGCGTCGGCGCTGCGGCTCATCTCCGCCCGCCGCAGCTGCGCCCGCACGCGGCTCCGGAACTCGCGAAGGCTGAACTTGTCCTTGGTGATGTAGTCGTCGGCGCCTATCTCGAGCCCGAGGACCTTGTCGAACTCGTCGCTCTTGGCAGTGAGCATGATGATGGGCACGATGCTCTGGGCACGCAGGCGGCGGCAGACTTCCATCCCGTCCACGTGCGGGAGCATGATGTCGAGGATGACGAGGTCGAAATCCTCGCGGGCGAAGGTCTCGAGCGCCTCCTCGCCATCACGCGCGGTGACGACCTGGTACCCCTCCTTCTCCAAGGGGAACCGCAACAGCTTGAGGATCGCCTCCTCGTCGTCGACGAGCAGGATGCGAGCCCCGTTCTCGGCCATCACCGGTCTCCCTTCTCGGCAGCTGGGCGTGGGCGCGGCGGCGCGTAGGCGCGGGCTCTGAAACCCGCGCCCATCGCCGCCGCGATGTCGGCGACCCCCGGCAGATCCGCTCCGGGATAGTCGACGGCGGTCAGCGTGGTCTCCAGTCCATGCGCACCACACTGTTCGGCGAAACGGATGACGGCCCTGTGGCTCTTGCTGAACACGGGACGGCACACGCGATCGTACTCCTCCGGGGTCGCGGCGTTCAGGCTGACGGTGACGGCGTCAAGGCCGGCTGCCGCGAGCGCCGCCGGGACGTCCACCTCCGGATTGAGGAGCTGACCGTGTCCGTTGGTGTCGAGCCGGCTGCGGATGCGCCGCAGCCGCAGCCACTCGGTGACGGAGAGCACGACGTCCAGGCGCAGGGTCGGCTCGCCGAACCCGCAGAAGACGACCTCCTTCGCGGGACCGTCCATGAAGGCGACCTCGATGGCCCGGGTGACCTCCTCCACGTCCGGCTCATGGTCGAAGCGGAGGTCCTCGCCGAACACGCCGTCCGCCCAGGCGCGGATGCAGAAGTCGCAGTCGCAGCAGCAGCGGTTGGTGATGTTGAGGTACAGGGAGTCGCCGGCGCGATACGCGACGGTCCCCGCGGCGGCGGGCGGCGTGATCATCAGGTGGCGGGAAGCGTGGTCATCGAGCTGGCCGGCGGGCGACCCTGCCGGTGTCCGGTCGGCAGCCCGAGTATAGCAGGGGTACAATCGGGAGCCCGTGACCGACCTGACCGACAAGCTCGTCACCCTCTGCGGCCGCGTGCGCGACGCCGTGCTGCCCTCGCTGGGCACGCACGCGGCCCGCGGGCACGCCGGCGTCGCCGTGGGCGGCGACGTGACGTTCGCCATCGACGAGCAGGCCGAGACGCTGCTGACCGAGTACATGCGGGCGGAGCTGCCGTCCTGGGCCTTCTACTCGGAGGACGGCGGTCTGCAGGGGGCGAGCGATCCCGAGTCGATCCTCATCGTCGACCCCATCGACGGCACCCGGCCGGCCGCCGCGGGATTCGAGATGGCCTGCGTCAGCATCGCCGCGGTGCCGCCGGGGCCTGCGCCGGCGATGGGCGACGTGGTCGCCGGCGTCATCCAGGAGATCAAGACCGGCGATCTCTTCGTCGCCGAGAAGGGCGCCGGCTTCAGCATGACACGGGCGGGCGGGGGGCAGATCCCCTTCCTCCCGACGCCACGAGCGGATCTCGAGAGCATCTTCTGGACGCTGGGGTTCCGCGGCCGGCCGGCGGTGATCCTGGCGAGCGCATTGGAGGAGCTCATCGACGCGTCGTCGGTCTGCGGCTGCGTCTTCGACATCGGCTCGGCGACCTACGGGATCACGCGTATCCTCACGGGCCAGCTCGACGCCTACGTCGACATCGGGCCCGCTATCATCGCGGCGCACCCGTGGACCGAGGCGGAGTTCCGTCGGGTGGGTCGTGGGGCGGTCCTCTGCAACTCTCCCTACGATGTCGCCGCCGCGTATCTGCTCTGCAGGGAGGCCGGCGTGCCGTTCACCGGGGCGGCCGGCGAGTCGCTCGACGACCGTCCGGTGCTCGGCTCCGACGCCTCCTTCCAACTGGCCACCATCGCAGCGGGTAATGCAGAACTGCAGGCCGCGCTCGTCGCAAGCGTCCAGCGCGGCATCGCCGGTCTGCGTCGACCGGGAGGGTGACCATGGGAGCCGGAGTGGAAGACTGGCACGTGGCGATGCTCCAGGAGGAACTGGGCGAGGGCGTGGTGCGATGCCACGTGTGCCCTCGCCTGTGCCGGATCGCGCCCGGCAAGAGCGGGGTGTGCCGGGCGCGCGTCAACCGTGACGGCACGCTGTACGCCATCACGTACGCCAAGGTCTGCAGCGTCGCGGCCGACCCGATCGAGAAGAAGCCGCTCTACCACTTCTTCCCGGGCACGACTGTGCTGTCGCTGGGTAGTGTGGGCTGCAACTTCGCGTGCCGGCACTGCCAGAACTGGCAGATCGCGCACGCCGACCCGTCAGAGGCGACCAGGGACCTGCGCGACCTGCCGACGCGCAATCTGGCCGTCCTTGCCGACAACAACGAGTGTCAGGGAGTGTCCTGGACGTACAACGAGCCGACGATCTGGCTCGAGTACATCCTGGACGGCGCCCAGGCCGCGCACGAGCACGGCCTGTACACGGTGATGGTCACCAACGGCTACATCACCGAGGATGCCCTGGCCGTGCTCGCCCCGCATATCGACGCGTATCGAGTGGACGTCAAGGGCTTCAGCGACGCGCAGTACAAGGAGCTCTGTCGCATCCCCGACATGGCGCCCGTCCTGACGTCGGCCGAGAGGGCGAGGACAGTGTACGGATGCCACGTCGAGATCGTGACCAACGTGATTCCGACGTTCAACGATGACGACCGGACCCTCCGGGGCATCGCCGAGTGGATCGTCGACCGGCTGGGTGCCGACACCCCGTGGCACGTCACGCGCTTCATGCCGTACCTGGAGTTCGCGCACCTTCCGCCCACACCGATCGCGACCCTGGAGCAGGCCGTGAAGATCGGCCACGACGCCGGCCTGCAGTTCGTCTACGTGGGCAACGTGCCGGGACACGAAGGGGAGAACACCATCTGCCCGAACTGCAAGCGTCTGCTCGTACGCCGGACCGGCCACGCGGTTGAGGATGTGGCCCTGCGGGGAACATTCTGTGCGATGTGCGGCCAGAACGCCAATGTCCGGACTTCAGTGAAGTCGTGACCGGGGCGGGTCGCAGGCGGACGACTTTGTCTGGCGGTCTCGGAATCGATAGGATTCATCGGTCGTGGAAGACTACGTGAAGCTCGACATCCCAGCGAAGGCTGAGTTCGTGTCGCTCGGCCGCCTTGCCCTCTCCGGGCTGCTGCGTTCGCGCGGCGGGTACTCGGAAGATGCCGTTGCCGACCTCAAGCTCGCACTCACCGAAGCGTGCTCCAATTCCGTGCGCCACGCGTACGACCACGACGAGGGTCAGGTCCACCTCGAGTTCACGGTGCACCCCGACTGCATCACGGTGCTCATCCGCGACGAGGGCGGCGGCTTCCACGAGGACGACGACGACTGCCCCGAGTGCCGTCAGCTCGGTTCCATCGATCTCGCCGAGGGCGGCATGGGCATCTCCATCATCCGTGCGGTGGTCGACGACTTCGACCTGCGCAAGCCGGACGAGGGAGGCACCGTGCTCGTCCTCACCAAGAACCGCGACCTCTAGGCGCTCCCGCCCGGACGCTCTACTGCGGGCTGGTTTGGCCGCGTGGTCGGCCCAGGAAGAACCTCATCAGCAGGATTCTTGACGCCGCGCGGCGTAGTGCATCCATCCTCGAGGGCGGGAGGTCCCAATGATCGACGGCCTGCACCAGCGCACCGTGGCAACGGTGCTCTTTGACGAGTCCCACGGTGAGGCGTGGTCCATCCGTCCCGAGGTGGCGGCGCGGATGCGACCCTCCCATCCCGCCGCCTCCTCGTATGCCGCCGCCGCCGCCGAGCTCTCGGCGCGCGACTTCGACGTGTCCGTGGCGACGCAGGGGCCTCTCGACGAGGAGTCGCTGTCGGGAGTCGACGTGCTCGTGATCGCCCACCCGAGCGACGAGAAGTGGGAGCGGACCGTGGGGGGCTCTCCCAGGTTCTCTGAGGCCGAGATAGCCGCGGTGCAGGGCTTCGTGGCCCGCGGCGGCGGCCTGATCGTGCTCGGCGAGGAGGAAGAGGACAAGTACGGGGGCAACCTCGACGAGCTGCTCGCGCCGTACGGGATCGCGTTCCAGAACACCATTGCGTTCGAGTACGGCCCGGAGGACGGGATGCCGTCCTGGATCATAGGCGAGGCCGTGCCGACCACGGCCGAGCCCGGCATCCTGCATCGGATCGAGGAGGCCGGGTTCTATCGCGCAGGAGCGCTGTCCGTTGAGGACTCCGCAGCGGTCGTACTGCGGACCCGGGCGGCAACGGACCCGCCGGGCGCTGCCCTGGTCGCTGCGGCCAAGCACGAGGGGGGAAGGGTCGTCGTCGCCGCGGATTCGGATCTGTTCGGCGACGACTACCTCCGCCGCCGCGACAACCGCCAGCTGTGGCTGAACCTGGTGTACTGGGTCTCGCTGGCCGCCTTCCGTGCTGATGCCACGCCGATCGTCTCCGACGCGGCGCAGGATCCGGCGTGGCTTCGCCTGAAGCAGGCCACCGACGCGTTGCGCCGGCTCCAGCAGCCGAAGGGAGAGATCGACCTGACGCAGCACGACGCGGACGAGGTGAAGACGCTCGTGCAGACCATGATCCAGGCGATCGAGGAGCTCGGCCCACGGTTCCCGCACGAGGAGGACTACCTCGCCCAGGTTGCGGCCGACCTCCGGGAATGGGTCGAAGGCGGGTGCGGCAAGCCCGACTTCCGGCGCTCGCTCGACCTCTTCCGCCCCGACCTGAACCGGCGGGACGGCGTCGAGAACCTGGTCGTGTTCCCGCTCTACACGCCGAACGCCTCGCCGGACACCAGGTTCGAGGCGCTCATCACCCGCACCCCATGGCCAGAGTTCGTGGAACACATCGAACGTGGACTCTACGACAACGCCAAGTTCGTCCCGGTGCAGCTCGTGGACAACACGGCGGGATACGACAGTGAGTGCGCCGTGCTCTTCCCCGAGACCGTGAGTGTCGCGGAGCGGCCGACCAACCACTTCGGCGCCATCTTCTGCGACCGCGAGTCGGCACGTTTCCGCCGCGCGACCGCGCGAGGGGCGGAAGCGCTGACCATCGATCTCCCACCGGATGCGCTCGCCCTCGTCTCTTCGGCCGACCTCTCCCTCGAGACCTACATCCTCTGGGACATGATCCACGACCGTTGGCACAGCCACGGCGACCTGCCGTTCGATCCGTTCATGATCCGGCAGCGGCTCCCGTACTGGATGTACTCACTGGAGGAGCTGCGCGTGGATCTCGCCACGTACGGCACGGCGGGCGAACTGGCGCGCGACGGCTTCCCCTTCGCGCGCTACGTCCAGTACGCGATCCTGTTCGACCGTCTCCTGCGGTTCCCCATCACGGGCAATCGCGTGCGCAACTACGACGGTCTCGGGGGGCAGCTGTTATTCGGCTACCTGCACGAGCACGGCATCGTGCGGTGGACGGACAACCGCCTGTGGATCGACTGGGACCACGTGGAGGACGCCGTCGGTGAGTTGCGGGAGCTGATCGAGGAGCTGTACCGGCACGGCATCGACACGAGCAAGGTCACCTACTGGATGGCGGCGCACGACCTGGTCGCGCGCTACGTGACCCCGAATGTGGGCTCGCACTGGCGCGAAGACAAGCGCGTCTACTCGGACGAGGCGGAGCCGCGGGCGTGGATCGACCGCGTGCAGGACGACGAGTTCCCGCTCAGCATGTTCTACGAGTCGCTCAAGAAGAAGGTGGCGACGTGACCGACGCGCTCACGTTGTTTGCGAGCGACAACTACGCGGGCGCTCACCCCGACGTCCTCGAGGCGGTCGTCGGCGCCAACGAGGGCTGGGCGTGCGCCTACGGAGACGATCCGTGGACGGACCGCCTGCGCGGACGCCTGCGCGAGCTCCTCGGCGACGTCGAGGTCTTCCCGGTCTTCAACGGCACCGGGGGCAACGTCACCGCCCTCTCGGCCGTACTCAGGGCACACGAGGCCGTGATCTGCCCGGAGACGGCCCACATCAACGTGGACGAGTGCGGCGCACCTGAGCGAGTCGCCGGCGCCAAGCTGATCGACGTGGCCACGGCGGACGGCAAGCTCACCCCCGAGCTCGTGCGCCCGCACCTCACGGGCTTCGGCGACCAGCATCACGTCCAGGCCAGAGTCGTGTCGATCTCCCAGTCCACCGAGCTCGGCACGGTCTACACGCCGGATGAGATCGGGGCGCTCGCTCGGCAGGCGCACGACGCCGGCCTGCTGCTCCACGTCGACGGCGCGCGCCTCGTCAATGCGGCCGTCTCGCTGGGGTCGGGCTTGCGCGAGATCACCGCCGACTGCGGGGTCGATGTGCTGACGCTCGGCGGTACCAAGAGCGGCCTGCTGGGCGCCGAGGCGGTCGTGTTCTTCCGCCCGGAGCTCGCTGCCGGCTATCTGTACGCGCGCAAACAGGGGACCCAGCTGGCTTCGAAGATGCGATACGTCTCCGCTCAGCTGCTGTGCCTCTTCGAGGACGGATTGTGGCGAGAGATCGCCGGGCACGCGAACGCCATGGCCCGGCGGCTGGGAGCCGCCGCCGCCGGCGTCCCCGGCGTGAGGCTCGCCTACCCTGTGGAGGCGAACGCCGTCTTCGCGGCACTGCCGGCGGCTGCCATCGAGCGCCTGCGGCAGCGGTATCGCTTCTACGTGTGGGATGAGGGCGCCGGCGTCGTCCGCTTCATGTGTTCCTGGCAGACGACGCCGGAAGACGTGGATGAGCTCGCCCGGTCGCTGAGGGACGCCGCAGCCGCGTGATCGGCGTACGACGGGGGGTGCCCGGGGCGTGGACGTGAGGACGCGAAAGGCGCTGGAGCGCGTCGCGACGACGCACGACCTGAGCCCGGAGCAGACAGAGTCGCTGGCCGCCTTCGCGAGAGTGCTGCTCGGCTGGCGCACGTCCAACGTCACAGGGCTGACCGACCCTGTCGCGGTGATCGACACGCTGATCGGCGATTCGCTCGCGCTGCTCGAAGTGCCTCAACTGCGGGAGCGCGCCGGCGCCGTCCTGCTGGACCTCGGCGCCGGCGCCGGCGTCCCCGGCATCCCGCTTGCGGTCGCCCTCCCCGGCGCACGGATCACGCTGCTCGACGCTGTAGCCAAGAAGTGCGACTTCATGAGAGCAGCGGTGGCCGCCACTGGTCTCGAAGGTCGTGCGACGGTGGTGTGTCGCCGCAGCGAGAGTCACGCGGCCGTCAACGAGCCGGGGCGCGAGACGTACGCCGTGGTCCTGGCCCGCGCCGTGGCGCAGCTCGCCGTCCTGGTGGAGCTGGCTGCGCCGCTGCTGGCCGAGGGCGGCGTCCTTCTTGCCAGCAAGACGTGGACTGCCCTGCGGGAGGAAGGCGAGGCTGCCGACATCGCCGCCGAGCGCTGCGGGCTCAGGCAGGAGGCGCCCGTCCCGCTCGTGGCCTCGCCGCTGGACCAGGCCGTCTGCGTCGTCTTCCGGAAGACGGAGCCGTGCCCGGACTGGTTGCCGCGACGCGAAGGTATGGCGGCCAAACGCCCGCTCGCCCTCTGAGCCCGTCACGGGGCGTCCGCGCCGCTCACGTCCCCGCGTCCGCTCGTCCCCGTCTGCTAGTATCGAGGTCCTTTCGAAAGGAGCCTGGTGACCCGCGTCATCGCCGTGACCAACCAGAAGGGCGGGGTCGGCAAGACCACCACCGCAGTCAACCTTGCCGCCTGCCTGGCTGAGGCGGGGTTCGACGTTCTCCTTCTCGACATGGATCCGCAGGCGAACGCCTCGGCCGGTCTCGGCGTCCGTGCTGAGGATCCGAGACTCACCAGCTACGGCGTGCTCGGCGGCGCCGCCGGGATCGCCGAGGCCACGACGGCCACGGCCGTGGAGCACCTCTCGCTCGTCCCGGCGTGCGCGGACCTTGCCGGCGCGGTCGTCGAGCTCGCGAACGCGGACGGCAACGAGTACGTCCTCGAGTACGCGCTCGCCGGCCATCTGGCGTCGTACGACTTCGTCTTCATCGACTGTCCGCCCTCGCTCGGCGTTCTCACCATCAATGCCCTGGTAGCGGCGCGGGAGGTGCTCGTGCCGGTGCAGGCCGAGTACTACGCGCTCGAAGGACTGGCGGCGCTGCTTGAGACGATCAGCTTGGTGCAGGAGCATCTCAATCCTGAGCTGGCCATGCTGGGGGTCGTCGTGACGATGTACGACGGACGCACGCGCCTGGGCCGGGAGGTCGCGGGCGAGGTGCGTGCCCATCTCGGGGAGCATGTGTTCGAGTCCGTCATCCCGCGCAACGTGAGGCTCAGCGAGGCTCCGAGCCATGGCCTTCCGATCTCGCGCTATGATGCGACCTGCGCCGGCAGCGACGCCTATTTCGATCTTGCCAAGGAGGTCGTCTCCCGTGACTGACGCCCGAGAGCCCGAGAGCAGCGACCGTCGGCCCGGAAGGCGGCCGGCCGGCAAGAAGGCCCTCGGGAAGGGCTTGGGTGCGCTCATCGGAGAAAGCCGCGCCGCGCTCGGTCGCGCCGGCGCGGGCCCATCTCTGCACGAGGGACGCTTGCGCGAGCTGCCGCTGGCGGACATCGGCGTCAACCGGCGGCAGCCCCGCCGGGCGTTCGCCGACGACGAGCTTCAGGAGCTGGCGGCGTCGATCCGGTCGCTCGGCGTGGTCCAGCCCGTCGTCGTGCGGCCGCTCCACGAGGGCGCGGCCGACGGCGAGACGGCCGCGACCGGGGTGCGCTTCGAGCTCATCGCCGGTGAGCGACGCCTGCGCGCGGCGAAGCTCGCGGGGCTCACGTACATCCCCGCACTCGTCCGTCCGGCCGACGAGATCTCCTCGCTGGAGATCGCGCTGGCAGAGAACGTCGCGCGCGAGGACCTCAACGCCATCGAGGAGGCTCTGGCGTATGCGTCACTCGTGGACGAGTTCGGTCTCACGCACGAGCGGATCGCCGAACTCGTCGGTCGCAGCCGGGCCGCCGTGACCAACCTCCTGCGCCTGCTCGATCTGCCGGACGACGTCCAGGCGCTGATCGAGCGCGGGGATCTGACGGAGGGTCACGGCCGTGCTCTCCTGGGGCTGGCCGATCATGGCGAACGTCGGAGGGTCGCGCGTCTCGCGGTCACGGAGGGGCTCACGGTCCGCCAGGTCGAGGCGCTCGTCCGCAAGCTCAACGACGGAGGGGCGCGTCAGGAGGCACCGGAGTCCGCGCCGAGCGGCCCTGACTTCACCGACCTGGCGGACGAGTTGTACGGGGTGTTCGAGGCGCCGGTCCGCATCCGCAGCGGTCGCCGCGGCGGATCGATCCAGATCGGGTTCAAGGACGACGACGAGCTTCTGCGCATCGTCGAGCTGTTGCGCTCTCTGGGCTGAAAGTCGCCTGCGCGCGGCGCGGCTGGTCGAACGCTCCGCTCAGGGTATGCCGGGCCACATCTCTCCACCGTCTCCGGTGTCCGGTGTGAGCGTGACGGTCGGTGTGGGCGTGGCGGCCCCGGTCTCAAGCGGGGGAGTGGGCGCGACGGTCGGCGCCGTCGTCGCGCCCGGGGTCGGCTCGGTTCCGGGCACAGCACTCTCCCCCGGCAGAGGCGTGGTCCCCGGCTGTGCCGTCTCGCCGGGGACGGGCGTGGACCCGTCGGGCGCCGTCTGGCCGGCCGGCACGTAGACGACGGTGCCGTCGGCGAGCCTGTAGAACGAGCCGAGCAACGTGCCGACGCCGGACACCTCGGCGCCCGACTCCATGTCGAGTTTCCTGATGGTGTCCCCATCCTTGACGATGACCTGCATCTCAGGGGTGCCGGGATTGGTGACGATGGTCATGTTCTCGCTGGTGAGGAGACCGCTGACCCCCGCCGCTGCCAGCGCCGCCAGGAGGAACCCGACCGCCAGGACGATCGCGACGTCAAAGAGATTGACGACGCCGTCGAGCGGGTCGCCGTTGCGGTCGGCCGTGCCGATCCGGCGTCGCCGCATGTAGCGCAATCCGCTCTCGGGCGCGCCGATGACGGTGCCGAGGTTCTGAAGACGGGAGTGATCGTCGTTGGAGGGCATGGCCGTTCAGCGACGGCGGAGAGGACCGCCGGATCCGCGAGGCTTGGGGTCGTCGGTGCCCTCCGGATCGACGGGGCCCAGGTTGGCGAAGGGGTCCTCTTCCCGTGACCAGTCCATGGTGGGGTCGTCGAACGTCAGGCCCTCGCCTTCGCCGGAGTCGGCCGCGTCCGGTCCTGCAGGGATGGGAGTCGAGCGCACGGCCACCGTCTGAGCGGCGTCGCCGTCGCCGGCGGCCGGCGTAGCTACCGGCAGCAGCGGCTCGTCGGGGGTCTCAGGCAGCGTGGCGATGGTGATGCGCTCCGCCTCCTCTTCTGAGACCACGTACTCGATGGGCGCCTCGGTATCCCACACTCCTGTCTTCGACAGGCGCCGGCCGGAACTCAGCCGCACGTCCGAGCCCTCGAGGAGCTCGAGCAGGTACTCCATGTCCGAGATGTCCTGGGAGTACAGCCGGTCTCGCATGATGCTGACGAGGAAGGCGAGACCGCCGATGAGCAGGCCGATGACCGTGACCGAGAAGGCAGTGACCAGGTTGTCCGTCAACGTCTGGATGTCGCCGGTCGCAAGGCCGACGAGCGCCGGCGACAGGGGGATGAGGGTGCCCATGAGGCCGAGCATGGGACCGACTCGGACGAGGATCCTCGTCCGCTCGAGCCGCTTGATCGTGTAGAACTCGTACTCCTGCAGCAGCTTGAGGGGCTTCGCGGCGAGGCGCTCGGTCTGGTAGTTGCGGATGAGGTCGTAGAGGAAGCGGACGACGACCAGGGAGTAGTTGTTCTCCTGCAGGTAACGGTACGCGGTACGCGGCTTGCCGTCCCGGAACGCCTTGCGGGCCCGGAGCGCCCGGATCTCCAGGGCGTCGAGGTCGCGATAGCGGAAACGCAACCAGAGTTCGTACAGCAACACCCCGAGCTCGACGAGTACCCAGACGAGGCACAGGATGGCGGCGATGATGACCGGCCACAGGAGGATCCTCGCCACGTCGTAGATCAGCTGCTGAAGATCGTTCATTCCCTACTCACTCACGTGACGATGGACGGGTCAGGTCCTTTGACTTGGCCAGTGTCTGCTTGAACCGCTCCCACGGGCTGCCGCCGCCACTCAGGGTCGTGCCCTGACTGGCTGTGCCCAGCAGCTCTTCGCGACGATGCAGCAGGAGGTACGAGGCGACCGCCCCGATCGGGAGCATCGCGAGCAGAGTACCACCGACGAAGCCCGCGGCACTACCGCCGTCCGCGGAACTCGCGTCGCCCGGACTCGGCGAGGTGCTGGGCGAGGGAAGCGGGGAGCCAGTGACGACCGGAGCCGTGGTCGGGACTGGGCTGTAGGAGTACGGAGTCGGCGTCAGGGTGGGAACCGGAGGCGCCGTCGTCGGGTACGGCTTGGGCGTCGACGGCTGCGTCGGGAAGGAGGTCGGCACGACCGGCGCGGGGTTGAAGGTAGGTCGCACCGTTGGGGCGTGCGTCGGCGTAGCGACCGCCACGGTGAACTTGCGCTCGGTGACCCTGACGTTGCCGGCGCGGTCGCGCAGCTCGATCTTGAACGTATGGTCTCCGTTGGGCACGTCCTTGAGCAGGAGGCGGAGGCCGTAGTTGCCGATGTCGGCCGGCCCGCTCTTGTTCTTGCCGTCCACGTAGAGACGGCAGGCTGACGGGCTGATGCCCGTGCCCTTCGGATAGAAGTCCGTGTAGGTGGCCTTGATGAGGACCACCCGCGAGTTCGTGAACTTGGCCCCGTTCTTGGGAGAGACAGTGCGGAACGTGGGCCGGAACTTGAAGGCCTTCACCGCAGGGCCGATGGCGCGCGGGAAGCGAGAGAAACTCTTCCGGTTCATCGCCGTGACCGCCCAGGCGGTGACGGGAAGCGGACGCAGGCTGTCTCTGGAGGTCAGCCTGTAGGCTCCGGTCTTGCGCTGCAGGCCGGCGAGCGCCTGGATCGGCGTGTTGGGGCCGGCCCTCCAGAACGCCTCGTCGGGACGCTCGCCCAAAGCGATGATCGCCTGGATGGCCGCCGCCGTGGCCTCTGCGTTCGTGCGCCCGCCGGGGGAGACCGGGAACCCTCCGTCGCTGTTCTGGTTGTCCTTCAGGAACTCCCGGGCCGCCGCGGGATCCCAGGAGAGCCCGTCCGAGCCGACCGTGAGAGCCTGGATGGCGAGGGCCGTGGTGAGACAGTCAGCGCTCTTGCCCGACTCGGAGGCGAAGCCCCCGTTGGGGAGCTGCTGGTCAGCCAGCCACGTCTCGGCGAGCGTGAACCGCTCTTCTCGCACGTTGAAGTTGTGCATGGCGAGGACGGCCCACGACGTCGTGTGCACCGCGTCGAACTTGCGGGTGGAACTGGACGGCGAGAAGCTGCCCTTGGTGGGCGCGCCGTCCGTCATGTCCTGGTAGGTGTACAGCTTGGCGAGCAGGTCGATGTGGGGGGTGCCGGCGACGAAGACGCGTTCTCGCCGGCCCACGGCTACGTAGGCCATGATCATCCGCGCATAGTAGACGGGCGCGTTGTCGACCGCGGCGCTGGTGGCTGCCTGCTCGTGATTGGTGGCCTGAAGGTACTCAAAGGGGTTCTTGCCGTTCTTGGTCCAGGCGGCGGAGCCCATGCGTTCGCCGCTGGCCACCGCGCCGAGGATCGCCCACGCCGTGTTGGCGGGCGCGCCGAACCCGCCGTCGTCGGCCTGGCGGGCGTGGAGGTAGTCCAGTCCGCGAGTGACCGTCTTGGGACGGCTCTCTCCAGCGCGCCGGGCGGCGACTCCGCTCGCGGCGAACGAGACCGCGACGAGCACCACGACGGCGAGGCCCAGCCAGATTCTCCTGCTCATCAGCATCGCCGCTCCATGCTACCAAGCGCTCTCAGTCCCCGCCAGCACACGTCGTGTACCCCTGGGCGGGCGTTGTCGAGAGTGACGCGCCGCGCGCTCCCTGCGTTCGCGTCGCCGACGTCGACGAATCCGGTGGTCGCCTGTCTCGGGCAGCCAGTCTCCGCCTTCGCAGCGAGGAACGGTGCGGCGCTGCGACGCGGCTCAAGCCGCCGGGCCGTCGCCGCCCGCGAGGATGTATCCTAATGAGCCGTATGGACGGCCTCCTCTCACTTGTCATCCCCGTCTACAACGAGGCAGACAGCCTCGTCCCGCTCGTCGCCGAGATCGACGAGGCCCTCGCGGAGTCGGGGAGCGCCTACGAGATCGTCTTCGTCGACGACGGCTCGACAGACGGGTCGTTCGCCGTCATGCGCGAGCTCGCCGAAGCTCGCGGCGACGTGCGCGTCGTCAAGTTGCGCCGCAACTTCGGCAAGGCGGCGGCGCTCTCACACGGGTTCGCCGCCGCCCGCGGAGACGTGATCGTCACGATGGACGGGGACCGCCAGGACGACCCCGCCGAGATCGCCAGCCTCACGGCGCCGCTCTCCCGCGGCTACGACCTGGTGTCAGGATGGAAGCAGCACCGGCAGGACCCCTTGAACAAGACGATGCCGTCCAGGTTCTTCAACTGGACCGTCCGCAAGGCGTCGGGCATCCCCCTGCACGACTTCAACTGCGGACTCAAGGCGTACCGTCGCGAGGTCGCCGACACGATCTCCATCTACGGCGAGCTCCACCGGTACATCCCTGTGGTCGCCGCTCAGGCCGGGTTCCAGGTGACCGAGGTCAAGGTGAACCACCGCCGCCGCACCGCCGGCCGCTCCAAGTACGGGTGGCAGCGCTACCTGCGCGGCTACCTCGATCTCCTGACCGTCCTCTTCCTTGGGCGCTACCAGCACCGGCCGCAGCACCTCTTCGGCGGGTTCGGCACACTGCTCATCCTCGTCGGCGTGCTCGTCGAGCTCTACCTCACGATCGACAAGCTCGTGTTCGGGCATGCGATCGGGCAGCGCCCGCTGCTCCTGCTCGGGGCGCTGCTGATCATCGTCGGCGTGCAGCTGCTCAGCCTGGGGCTCATCGGCGAGCTCATCGCGAACTCACGTGCTCGCCGCGGGCCGGACCCCGCGCAGGTCGCCGCGTTGCTCGAGCCGGCTGACTCTGTGGCGGAAGCTCGAGAGCACAAGCACGCGGCGCACGACGATGCCGCTGGAGTCGCCGCACAGCCGTGACCGGGTCCGTCGCCTACTTCGGGACGTACGAGCCGGACTACCCGCGCAATGCCGTGCTCATCAACGGTCTGCGCGA
>JAAZAR010000024.1 GCA_012514235.1 Actinomycetota bacterium | reverse complement strand
TGTCCGCCTCCGCGCGGCTCGCCGGGCGGGTCGGCAAGTGGTCGTCGACCCCTACCAGGCCTACGTGCTACGGCAGCTCGCGCCGCTTTCGTCGAACATCCCACAGGTCGACTGGGACGGCGTGCGCGTAAAGTTCGCGCACCATCAGGTTGGGCGCCTCAAGGACGCCGGCCTCTTCGACCTCGCGCGCGAGATGAGTG
Source organism: Actinomycetota bacterium (assembly GCA_012514235.1). Classification (GTDB taxonomy): domain Bacteria; phylum Actinomycetota; class Thermoleophilia; order UBA2241; family UBA2241; genus CAIXSE01. Next base: position 1,773 of record JAAZAR010000024.1, on the reverse strand, counting down.
AGCAGGGGTACTTGGGTACGCCCGAGCTCAATGCGCATCCCGGGCGCTTCCTCATGAGCGTGCGCGGGAGCGCGGGCGTGACGAAGCTGTTCGATCGGGTCGGCTCCGACCGCCTGGTCCTCGTCTGGTCCATGTGGCGCGGCTACTGGGAGCGCAACTCCGGTTTGCGTGCCTGGGCCGAACGCTCCGGCATAGAGCCGCAGTTCGTCCACAGCGGCGGGCACGCCTGGCCGGAGGACCTCCAGCGGTTGGTCGCTGCCATCGGCGCGGGAGAGTTGGTCTGGGTGCATACGGACGCAGAGTCGCCTCAGCTGAGGCTGCCGGAGTGACCACGCCTCGCACCATCGTCATCAGCGATGCGCACGGCTATCCGGAGCTCATCCGAAACGCGCTCCAGCACAGCGGCTTCCGCGTCGGCGAGGACGTGCTGGTCTATGCAGGCGACTTCGTCCATCGCGGTCCGGCCGCGGCGGAGTGCGTGGCGATCGTCGAGGGCTGCGGGGCGATCGCGGACTCGCCGCTGGACCCTCGCCCGGGCGACGTGATCGTCCTCTGGGGCAACCATGACGTCGCGGTGTTGCGCGGGACCTTCGCCTACCCGAGCAGCCCGCCCGCCGACGAACTGCGCCCGCTGTTCCGCGCACGATTCGACGACGAGGCGTATCGCCTCGCCGCGTGCGTCGACGAGGTACTCATCACACACGCCGGCATCTCGACCGAGTACGCCGCCGACTGGCAGGCTTGCGGCCGCGATCCGAGAGCACTCGCGGTCCGGCTGGAGACCGACTTTCGCAACTGCGTCACGTACCTGCTGGAGGCCGGCGCAGTGAGCGTGAACCCGCCGATCCTGGGCAACCTCGGCCCGCTCGGCTACCGCCCCTCGCTCGAGCCCCGGGACAAGCTCCTGCCGGGGCTCGTCCAGGTCGTGGGTCACACGCCGGGTGGGGGAGTCACTGCGCGCAGCCTCCGCGCTGACGGTATGTTCATGGTCGACCCCGACGTGCTCAAGGGGCTCCGTCCGGAGGACAACGGCCGCTACCGCTACGCGGTGATCGAGGACGCGACGGTGCACATCGAAGAGGGCGTCCTGCCGGATTGAGAGGGCCGCTGGCCGGAGGCGCCGAACCACCTGTATATACTCCCTGTCCCCAGTGCCACCCCTCGAGAAGGTCGTGCTCTTGAAGCTCATCGTCACCGAGAAGAACATCGCCGCGAAGAAGCTCGCGGATATTTTGGCCGGCGGCAAGCCCAAGGCTGGCAAGGTCTCAAGCACGGCCGTCTACACCTTCCAGCGTGACGGCGAGGAGTGGATGAGCATCGGGCTGAAGGGGCACGTCCTCGGCGTGGACTTCCCGCAGCAGCTTGTCTATGGGGGCGGCGAGTGGGACGCGGTGTGGGACGACGATGCGATCACGGCACCGGTGGTGATTCCGGCGTCGTTGGCGACGCCGCCCTGGCCGAAGAAGAAGCCGTTCACGGCCGGCGGTGTCGACCTCAAGACGTGGAAGCTTGCTGCGCTCCCGTACCTCGTTTGGGCGCCGGTCGGCAAGACGCCGGCGGAGCGCGAGCTGATTCGCGCCCTCAAGAGCGCCGCCAAGAAGGCGGACGAGATCGTGATCGCCACCGACTTCGACCGCGAGGGCGAACTCATCGGCAGCGACGCGGCGGCGCTCGTGCGCGAGGTGAACAAGAAGGCGCCAATCAGGCGCGCCCGCTTCTCGGCGCTCACCAGGGGCGAGGTCGTTCGCGCCTTCGACGAGCTCGTGAGCGTGG
>JAAZAR010000153.1 GCA_012514235.1 Actinomycetota bacterium | reverse complement strand
GTCGCGTACGTGCTGAACTTGTAGCCCTTGCGGTAGTCGAACTTCTCGACGGCGCGGATGAGGCCCAGGTTGCCCTCCTGGATGAGGTCCAGGAACAGCATGCCGCGCCCCACGTAGCGCTTCGCGATGGAGACCACGAGACGCAGGTTCGCCTCGATGAGCTTGCGCTTGGCGTCCATGTCGCGACGCTCGATACGCCTCGCGAGCGAGACCTCCTCCTCGGCGGTGAGCAGGGGCACCTTGCCGATCTCCTTGAGGTACATGCGCACCGGGTCGTTGGTGGGCGTCTTGACGGAGAGGTCGAGCTTGGGGACGACCTCTTCCTCCGGCTTGGCGTCGCCGCCGTCCTCGCCGCCGACCTCGCCCTCAAGGATGTCGATGCCGAGGTCGGCGAACAGGTTGTAGATGCCGTCGATCTGGTCCGGCGTGAGATCGACGTCCTTGAGCACGTCGGCGATGTGGTCGCCGGCGAGGTACCCCTGCTCGTGACCTTCGTCGACGAGCAGCCGGACCTCGTCGATGCTCAGTTCGGCGGCTTCGACGGTCGGCTTGTTGCGGTCGTGCGCGGCGTCGGTCACGTCACTCGTCCTCACCGTTGCTCGGAGTCGTCCTCCACGGGCAGGGCACGGAGCGCCTCACGCAGGCGGCGGCGGACGCCCTCCAGTCTCGCGAGTTCCTCACCCTCCCCACCTGTGTCGTCACCCTTCATCTGCAGCTTGAGCCGGGCGATGAGCCGGCCAACCTGTGCCTCCTGCAGGCGCAGGAACAGCTCTTCCACCACGGTCGCGGTGAACCGCTCCCGCCCGGCGCGGACGATGACCTCCGCGAGCACCTCCGCGCCCCCGTCCGCGCCCCCCTGGCCGGTGGCCGGCGAGGCGACGCCGTCGCCGCCGGCCGCCAGCCGCTCCTTGACGCGACCCAGCGCGGCCCGCGTCTCCGCGGAGGCGAAGAAGCTCTCGTCGACGCTCTCGATCGCCTCGCGGCCGGCCTCCGGCCGCGCCAGACATCCGGCGAGGAACCTGACCTCGAGTTCCCGCTCACCGCCCGCCTGTCGCACGGCCGGCCCATCGGTGAATCCCCGGGATGCGAGTTGTTCCAAGGTGTCGGCGGACGCGATGCGCCGCTTCGTCCGTATCCCTGCTTCCGTCTGACGGAGCAACGTCCGGACGTTCGCCTCGGAGAGCGACAGTCCCTCGGCAATCTGGCGAACCGAATCGTCGTACTCCAGCTCAGAAGCCTGTGCCAGCATTGCCTGGAGACGACCGAATACTCGGACGCGACCCTCAGGTCGTGCGGTCTCGGGATCGGTCAGCGCCAAGCGGACGTGGAATTGTAGCAGCGTCTCGGCGTGGTCCGCAAGCGTGCGGAAGCCGTCCCCGCCGGCGCCCGACAGCACGTAGTCAGCGGGGTCGAGGCCGTCCGGGATCCGCACCACGTGCAGGGCCAGACCCATCCTGCGGCCGAGCTCGAGCGCCCGCTGCATGGCGCCGACGCCGGCGGCGTCGGCGTCGTAACAGAGATACACGGTCCGCGTGAGCCTGCGGAGCCGGTCGAGCTGCTGCTCGGTGAGCGCCGTGCCCATGCTGGCGACGACGTTGATCACGCCGGCCTGAGCAAGCGCCAGGACGTCCGTGTAGCCCTCGACCACGTAGACCCGGTCCTCCTGGCGCGCCGCCGCCTTGGCCTTGTCGATGCCGAACAGGGCCTCGCTCTTGTGGTAGAGGGGCGTCTCCGGCGAGTTGAGGTACTTGGGCTTCTCGTCGCCCATGGTGCGGGCGCCGAAGCCCAGGGTGCGCCCGCGCTCGTCGCCGAGCGGGAACATGATGCGGCCGCGGAAGCGGTCGTAGGGGCGGCCGTGCTTGCCGGGGATGACGAGTCCGGCGTCCAGCAGGTCCTGCTCGTTGAAGCCTTTGGCGAGCGCGCCGTCGCGCAGCCGTTCCCACCCGGGCAGGCTGTAGCCGACGCGGAAGGCGCGGCAGACCTCCTCGGAGAGGCCGCGCCCGGCGAGGTACTCCCGGGCGGGCGCGGCCGCGGGTGAGGTCCAGAGGACGCGCTCGTAGTACCTGGTCGCGTCCTCGAGCAGAGCCCGCAGGCGCTCGCGGCGCCGCCGCTCCGCGTCGCCGCGAGCGCTCGACTCCTCGTACTCGAGTGCGATGCCGTACCGGTCGGCCAGGTACTCCACCGCCTCGGGGAAGTCCATGTTCTCCTTGGCCATCACGAACCCGATGAGGTTGCCGCCCGCACCGCAGCCGAAGCAGTAGTACAGCTTCTCGGTGGGATTCACGGAGAACGACGGCGTGCGCTCCTCGTGGAACGGACAGCGGCCGCTGTAGTTGGCCCCGGCCTTGCGCAGATCCGTGTACTGGCTCACGACGTCGACGATGTCGGCCGTAGCCACCACCTGGTCGATGCTGCTCTGGGCGATGCGGGCCACGTCAGACTCCCCCGCCGGACTGGCCGCCCCGCCGCCAGGCCTCGTCGCGCTCGTAGTCGCGCCGCCGCCGCGCCTCGCGCTGCTCGCGGCGGCGCATGGCCTCGAGCTGCGCCTGCTGCTCGGCGTTCATCGCCTGCATGGTGGCTCGCGCCCGCCGCCGCATCTTCCTGGGCGGGCGCGGCGACCGCTCGTAGTACTGCCAGTGGTGGCCGAGACGGTCGAAGACCCACACCAGCAGCACCATGAGCCCCACCATCCACAACAGGTAGACGACGGCGAAGAGCGCCCACGCCTCGAGCGTGGTCGTGTCCCGCGCCGGCGGCGCGCCCCAGGGCTGGATCTCAGGCAGCGTCAGCCAGCCCAGGCCGAAGGTGACGACGGCCGGCAGGCAGGCGAGGAGGATGAGACCGGCCGTGACCAGCACGACGAGCGCGGTGCGGCGGTGCATCGCGACGGTCACCGGCGTGTGAGGAGGCGAGCCATGAGCACCTCGTCATGATAGTGGTCGCCGCGGCGGTACTGCCCGCGGCGCAGCCCTTCGCGCTCGAAGCCGTGGCGCTCGTAGAACGCCAGGGCGCGCCCGTTCTCGGGGAACACGCCGAGGACCATCCTGCGAAAGCCGGCTCCCGCCGCCCAGTCCGCCGCCGTCTCGAGCAGGGCGCCGCCGGCGCCCACGCCACGGAAGCCGGCGGCCACCGACATCCCGATCCAGGCGACGTGCCGGGAGGCGGGGTTCGCGTCGGGCCACACTCCGAGGTTACCCACCACGACGCCGCCGGAGTCGGCCACGAGGAAGAGCCCTCCGGGGGAGCGCACAGCCTCCGCGATGCGGCGACGCCAGTCCGCCGGCGCAGCCTCTCCGGGCTGCAGGACCAACGTCACGGCCGGCTCGGCGGCGACGGCGTCCAGCATCTCCGTGACGCCGCGCGCGTCGCGCCTGCGCGCGTCGCGCACCACCAGCGCCCGCCCGTCCGCGAGCGTCACCGCGATCTCACGTCCCAGCCTCGCCACGCGGGTCCCAGCCCCCTTTGCCCCGCAGACGACGAGGGCCGTCCGGGGCCGCCGTTCTGGCGGCCCCGGCCGGCGCCTCGGTCAGCTTCTTCCGCTCACTTCTCCAGCCGCAGGTCGCCGCTCTCCTCGATCGCGGCCTGCGCGGCGGCGAGACGCGCCACCGGCAGCCGGAAGGGCGAGCAGCTCACGTAGTCCATCCCCGCCCGGTGGCAGAACTTGACCGTCTCGGGATCGCCGCCCTGCTCGCCGCAGATGCCGACGTGCAGGTCGGGCCGCGCCCGGCGGCCGCGCTCGATGCCGATCTCGACCAGTTGGCCCACGCCGGTCTGGTCGAGCGTCGCGAACGGGTCGGCCGGCCAGATCTCGAGCGCCTCGCTCGTGTACAGCGGCAGGAACTTGCCGGCGTCGTCACGGCTGACGCCCAGCGTCATCTGCGTGAGGTCGTTGGTGCCGAAGCTGAAGAACTCGGCCACCCCGGCGATCTCGTCCGCGGTGAGCGCGGCGCGCGGGATCTCGATCATCGTGCCGACGAGGTAGTCGACGGTGGTGCCCTGGGACGCGAACACCTCGTCCGCGACCTCGCGCACCACGGCCGCCTGATGCTCGAGTTCCTTCTTCGTGCCCACGAGCGGGATCATGATCTCGGGGTGCACGTCCACGCCTTCCTTCTTGACGATGCAGGCGGCCTCGAGGATGGCGCGCGCCTGCATCGCCGTGATCTCCGGGAAGGCGATGCCGAGACGGTAGCCGCGGTGTCCGAGCATCGGGTTGTTCTCGTGCAGGTCCTCGACCTTGGCGCGAACCTCGTCCTCGGAGACGCCGAGCGCCGCGGCGGTCCGCGCCGTGTCCTCGGCGTCGTGCGGCAGGAACTCGTGCAGCGGCGGGTCGAGCGTGCGGATCGTGACGGGACGGTCGCCCATCACGCGGAAGATCGCCGCGAAGTCGTCCCGCTGCATGGGCGCGAGCTTGGCGAGCGCCGCCTCGCGCTCCTCGCGAGTGTCGGCGAGGATCATCTCGCGCACGCTGAGGATGCGGTCGCCCCCGAAGAACATGTGCTCCGTACGGCAGAGGCCGATGCCCTCCGCGCCGAAGGCGATGGCGTTGGCGCTCTGGTCCGGCTGGTCGGCGTTGGTGCGCACGCCCAGCCGGCGGGCCGCGTCGGCCCACTCCATGACCTGGCGGTAGTAGCGGAACGACTCGGACTCCTCCGGCTTCATCGTGCCGTCGAGCAGCACCTGCAGCACCTCCGGCGGGCTGGGGTTGAGCTCACCCAGGATGACCTCCCCGGTGAATCCGTCGATGCTGATCCAGTCGCCTTCCTTCACGGTGACGCCGTCGACCGAGAAGCTGCGCGCCCGCATGTCGATGTCCAGAGCGCCGCAGCCGACGATGCAGACCTTGCCCATCTGCCGGGCGACGAGGGCCGCATGGCTCGTCATGCCGCCCTGAGCCGTGAGGATGCCCTGGGCGGCGTCCATGCCGCGGATGTCGTCCGGGCTCGTGAAGTCGCGGACGAGCAGGACCTTCTCGCCGCGCGATGCCCAGGCGACGGCGTCCTGCGCGTTGAACACGACGCGGCCCGTGGCGGCGCCGGGGCCGGCGGGCAGGCCCTTGGCCTTGACCCGGCCCTGCTTGACGGCCTCCGCCTTGTCGGCCGCGCCGAACACCGGGCGCAGCAGCTGGTTGAGCTGCTCCGGCTCGATGCGCATGAGCGCCTCGTCGTGGCTGATCAGGCCCTCGTCGGCCATGTCGACGGCGATGCGGATGGCCGCCAGACCGGTGCGCTTGCCGTTGCGCGTCTGCAGCATGTACAGGCGGCCGCGCTCGATGGTGAACTCGAAGTCCTGCATGTCGCGCAGCTCGTGCTCGAGCGTCTTCTGATGCTGCATGAGCTCGTCGTAGATCTTCGGCCACAGCTCCTTGAGCTCGCTGACCGGCCGCGGCGTGCGCACGCCGGCCACCACGTCCTCGCCCTGGGCGTTGACGAGGAACTCGCCGTAGAACTCCTTCTCGCCTGTGGCGGGGTTACGTGTGAAGCCGACGCCCGTGCCCGACTCCTCGCCGGTGTTGCCGTAGACCATGGTCTGGACGTTGACCGCCGTACCCCACGAGTCCGGGATGCCGTACATGCGCCGGTAGGCGACGGCGCGGTCGTTGTCCCAGCTGCCGAACACGGCGCTCACGGCGCCCCACAGCTGGTCGCGCGGGTCGTCGGGGAAGTCCTTGCCGGTGCGCTCCTTGACGGCCGCCTTGAACTCGGCGGTGAGCTCCTTGAGGTCGTCCGCCGTGAGCTCGGTGTCGAACTTCACGCCCTTGGCCTTCTTCATCGCCTCGAGGCGCTCCTCGAACACGTCGCCCTCGTCGTCGCTCTCCGGCTTGCAGCCGAGGACGACGTCGCCGTACATGCTGACGAAGCGGCGATAGCAGTCCCAGGCGAAGCGCGGGTTGCCGGTGCTCTCGATCACGCCCTGCACGGTGGTGTCGTTCAGGCCGAGGTTCAGGATGGTGTCCATCATGCCCGGCATGCTGGCACGGGCGCCGGAGCGCACGCTGAGCAGCAGCGGGTCGGAGGCGTCGCCGAACTTCTTGCCGGTGTCGGCCTCGAGGGCCTGCAGGGCGTCCTCCACCTGAGCTACGACGCCCTCGGGGTAGTCGCCGTGCGCCGAGTAGTGGGCGCAGACCTCGGTCGTGATGGTGAAGCCGGGCGGCACGGGCAGGCCGATCGAGGTCATCTCCGCGAGGTTCGCTCCCTTGCCGCCAAGGATCTCGCGCATGTCCTTGTTGCCCTCGCTGAAGCGGTAGACGTACTTGTCACTCATGCTGGCTTGCCTCCCTGGCGACTTGTCCGCCTCGTCGCGGCGGTCGCGTGAGCTGTGTAGGGTCCGATCTCCTCGTGTCAGGTTTGCCCGAGCGGCAGGCGGCCGAACGCCCCGATGCGGCCGATGAGACCGGTGACGGCGGCCAGCTGTGCCAGCCGGTTGGCGCGTACCGCGTCGTCCGGATCCATGACGAGGACGGCGTCGAAGTAGCGGTCGACGGCCGGCCGCAGGCCGGCCGCGACGTCGATGGCACTCTCGAGTTCGAGGTTGTCCAGAGCGCCGAGGAGCGGCCCGCGCGCAGCCTCATAGGCCGCGGCCAGCTCGCGCTCGGCGTCGTCGGAGAACAGGGCCGGGTCCACTGAGCGCTCCCCGGCCGCCGGGTCCTTGGCCGCCAGCGCCGCGCACCTGTTGTAGGCGATGACGGCATCCTGGAATGATTCCCGGCCCGCCATCGCCGCGAACCCACGCGCGCGTACGGCCAAGGAAGGAAGATCGGCCGCGGGCGCCCCGAGGGCGGCCTCGACGCTGGGGAAGGGCAGCCCCTCGTCCAGGAGCAGCACCTGCAGCCGCTCGCGGACGAACGCTGCCGTCTCGTCGACGATGCCCTCCCGGCACTCGCCGTCGACGTCGATGCCCTGCAGCTCGAACTGGTCGACGGCCGCGGTGAGCAGGCCTGCGAGGGGGAACCGGAGGTTGAACTCGAGCGCGATGCGCACGATGCCCATGGCCGCTCGCCGCAGCCCGTACGGGTCACGCGACCCGGACGGCTTCTCCCCGGCGACCCAGGCGCCGACGATGTTGTCGAGCTTGTCTGCGACCGCAAGCAGAGAGCCGGGGACGGTCGTCGGCAGGGGCGCCGTCGCCGAGAGCGGCCGATAGTGCTCGCCGACCGCGCGGGCCACCGCGTCGCCGAGGCCGGCGGCCTCGGCGAAGAGCCCGCCCATGATGCCCTGCAGCACGGGGAACTCGATGACCGTCTGACTGACGAGGTCGGCCTTCGCCAGACGGGCGGCGGTGCGCAGGGTCTCGGCGATGGAGTCGCCCGAGCCGTTGCCGCCCGGGCCCTCGTGCCGGCCGCCCTCCAGCGCCGCCACCAGGCCGCCCAGCCGTCGCGCCTTGTCGGCGAGCGAGCCGAGCTTCTCGTGGAACACCACCGCGCCGAGGCGCTCGGCCATGGCCGGCAGGCCCTCGGCGAGGTCGCGGTCGTAGGCGAACTCGGCGTCGTCCAGGCGGCCGTCGAGCACGCGTTCGTTGCCGCGCGTGACGAGCGGGGCCGCCGCCGGGTCGCCGTTGGAGACGTAGAGGAACGCCGGCAGCAGGCCGCCGTCGGCGTCCCGCACCGGGAAGTAGCGCTGATGGCTCTGCATGGCCGTGACGAGCACCTCGTCGGGCAGACGGAGGTGGCGCTCGTCGAACGAGCCTCGGGCCACGCTGGGCCACTCCGCCAGGTAGACGGCCTCAGCCAGGACGTCACCCGGATCGGACCAGGAGCCGCCGAGCTGCCCGGCGGCGGTGTCGAGGCCCTTTCTGATGAGGCGCATGCGCTCGTGCTGCGAGACGACGACCTTCTGCTCCTCGAGCAGGCGCTCGTAGGCGCCGGCGTCGGTGACCGTCACCGGCGCGCCCAGCACGCGGTGGCCCTGCGAGACGTCACCGAGCCGGAGGCCGTAGAACTCCCCGCTCAGGGTCTCGTCGTCCAGCTTGACGACGAGCCAGCGGATGGGGCGCGAGAACCGCAGATAGTCGCTCGCGCCGGCCGGCCTGGCCCCCCATCGCATGCCGCGCGGGATCTGCAGACCGGTGATGAGGCGCGCGACCAGCTCGGGGACGACGTCGCGCGCCGCCCGGCGGTCCGCCTCGACGCTGACCACCGCGAACTCCGTGCCGTCGATGACCTCCCGGCGCACGTCCGCGGCGGCGGCCCCCTTGGAGCGCGCGAACCCCGCGCCGGCCTTGGTGAGCGAGCCGTCCTCGGCGAAGGCGATCTCCGCCTTGGGTCCGCGGAACTCCTGCACCTGCGCCAGTTGCTCGTGCGGCACACCGTCGACGAGCACGGCGATGCGGCGCGGCGAGACCAGGAACTCCGCCGCCGCGCCCTCCTCGAGCAAGCGCTCCTCGGTCAGCAGGGAGAGCGCGAGACCGGGCTGTCCCGTCGTGCCCTCGAGCTGACGGACGACAGACTCGCAGACCCTGTACGGCAGCTCCTCGGTGCCGATCTCGATCAGCAGGAGGCTCATCCCGGAGCCTCCTCTCCGGCCGGGCCGGCTGCGCCGCCGGCCTCTCCGCGCCCGTCGCCGACGACCTCGAGGTACAGTCCGGCGACCTTGCGCGCGAGGTCGCGGACGCGGGCGATGTGCGCCGTGCGGTCGGTGACGCTGATCACGCCGCGCGCGTCGAGCATGTTGAACGCGTGGCTGCACTTGAGCACGTGGTCGTAGGCCGGGATCGGCAGCCGTGCCTCGATGGTGCGCAGCGCCTCGGCCTCGTGCTCGCGGAAGTGGCGATAGAGCATCTCGGTGTCGGCCACCTCGAAGTTGTAGTGGCTGAACTGCCGTTCGTTCTCCTTGAAGACGTCCCCGTAGGTGACGACGCGCTCAGTGCCGGCCTCGTCCCACCGTGACCAGACGAGGTCGTACACGCTGTCCACGCCCTGCAGGTACATGGCGAGCCGCTCGAGGCCGTACGTGATCTCGATGGTGATCGGGTCGAGGTCGAAGCCACCCAGCTGCTGGAAGTAGGTGAACTGGGTGGCCTCCATGCCGTCGACCCAGACCTCCCAGCCCTGGCCCCAGGCGCCCAGCGTGGGGCCCTCCCAGTTGTCCTCGACGAAGCGCACGTCGTGCTCGGCGAGGACGATGCCGAGGGCCTCGAGAGAGCGCAGGTACACGTCCTGGATGTCGGACGGCGACGGCTTGATGACGACCTGGTACTGGTAGTAGTGGCCGAGGCGGTAGGGGTTCTCGCCGTACCGGCCGTCGGCGGGGCGCATGGACGGCTCCACGTAGGCCGCGCGCCACGGGCGCGCGTCCAGGCAGCGCAGGAACGTGGCGGGGTTGAACGTGCCGGCGCCGACCTCGGTGTGATACGGCTGGACGACGACGCAGCCCTGACCCTCCCAGAAGGCCTGCAGGCGGCCGATGATCTGCTGGAACGTGGGGGCTGCGGCGTCTGCGGTCTGGGCGTGCTCGGTCAAGGGATCCTTTCGCTCGGAACTCTGAGTCTACCAGCGGCTCGCAGAATCGAACAAACAGTCGCGCAGCTCCACGCCGGCTGGACGGATGTCCCATGGCGCGGCCGGGCGGCGCCGGAGATACTCGCGGCGACCGGCGGCGCCTGGAGGCGGCCGGCCAGGGCGGCGCGACGGCGACGCGACGAGGTCCGCTCCGCGGGTCGTCGGCGACGCGAGCGTCCCGCCCGCTACCGGGCCATCGCCTATCTCATCCCCCCACTCGGGCCACGCGACGCGCAGCGGATCCGCCTCCTGCCCCGGGCTGCGACAGACGTCAGCCCACCCCGGCTATGCGCAGGGCGCGCAAGCGGGAGCCGGTTTGGTAGGCGTAGAGCCGGTGGACGTCGCGCAGCGCCTCGCCGGCGGCCGGCGACGACGGCCGTTCGCGGAGGTCGGCGAGCGAGCGGGAGACCGCGTCGGCGAGCGCCTCGACGGCCTCCGGCGTGATGGGGACGGCCTCGCCGGCGCAGTCCCCGCAGACGAGACCGCCGCGAGCGGCCGAGAAGCCCAGGGCGCGGCCGCCGGACCCGCAGGCCGCGCAGTGATCGAGCACCGGCAGGTAGCCGGCCTCGTAGAGCAGCTTGAGCAGCGCGCCCAGCACGAGCGGCGACTCGACGGCGCGGCCGGAGATGCCCTTGTCCAGCTCGCGCAGCGTGTTGCGCAGCAGCGCGAACATGCGCTCCTCCGGCTCGTGCTCGGGCGTGAGCCCGGCGGCGGCCTCGCAGACGATCGCCGCCGCCGAGAGACCCTCGCGCTCGGTGCGCAGCCGGGCGAACACGTCGACCAGCTGCGCCTGCGTCACCGTGTAGAGCGAACGTCCGGGGTGGAGGAGCAGGTCGACGACGTTGAAGGGCTCCAGCCGCCCGCCCCAGCGTGACGTCGTCTTGCGAACGCCCTTCACGACGGCGTCCGCGCGGCCGAGCTCACGCGTGAACAGGCGGACGATGCGGTCCGCCTCGCCCAGCGGACGCGAGCTCAGCACGATCGCGCGCGCCTTCTGCGGCCCGGGCATCAGCGGCCGCCTCGCGTCCGGCCTGCAGCCTGGAGCCGCCGGCCCGCGCTCACGAACCCCTCCCGCCGCGCCGGCGGGCGTACACCACGCGGGCGATGCCGGCGAGGTCGTCACGTCGCCCGGGCTCCTCGTAGGCGCCGGCCCTCCGGATGATGCCGGCGACGGCGTCCGCCTGGCCGGCCCCGACCTCCAGCACGAGCATGCCGCCCGGGCGCAGCAGGAGGGCGGCGCCGGGCACGAGGCGACGGTACACGTCCAGCCCGTCCTCGCCGCCGTAGAGCGCCCGCCGCGGCTCGTAGTCACGCACGTTGGGCTCCAGCGACACGTACTCGTCGGCGGGGATGTACGGCGGGTTGCTCACGATGAGGTCGAACGGCCGCTCGCCGACGTCGGCGAAGAGGTCGCTGAGCACGAACTCGACACGGCGCGCCAGCCCGAGGCGCGCGGCGTTGCCGCGCGCCACGGCGAGCGCGCCCGGCTCCACATCGCTCGCCACGACCCGGACGAAGGGGTCCTCGGCGGCGATCGCCAGCGCGATGCAGCCCGAGCCGGTGCCGACGTCGAGCGCCAGCGGCTCGTCCTCCGGGTCCGGGCCGGTGATCGGCATGCCCCGGAGCGCCTCCAGCGCCACCTCGACCACCGTCTCCGTCTCCGGCCGCGGGATGAGCACGTCCGGCGTCAGCTCGAGGTCGATGGTGCGGAACGCGCGGCGGCCGAGGATGTAGGCGACCGGCTCGCGTGCCAGGCGGCGGTCCAGGAGATGCTCGAACGCCGCCGCCTCCTCGGCCGTCAGCTCGCGGTCCGCCTCCCTGAACAGCTCGGCTCGCGACACGCCGAGCGCCTGCGCCAGCAGCAGCTCGGCGTCCAGCCGCGGCGAGCGCGACACGCCCGCCGTCCGCAACGAGACCGCCGCCCCCCGCAGCGCGTCCCCCACGCTGACAGGACGCGCCATGCTCACTCCCCGCCGGCGGCCGCCATCTGCTGGCGACGGTCCTCCGCGGCGAGCGCCTCGGTGAACTCGTCGAGCTCGCCCTCCATCACGCCGTCGATGCGGTGACTGGTGAGCCCGATGCGGTGGTCGGTCACCCGGTTCTGCGGGAAGTTGTAGGTGCGGATCTTCTGCGACCGGTCGCCGCTGCCGACCATGCTGCGGCGCGCCTCCCCCCGCTCCTCGTCCTGCTTCGCCTGCTCGAGCTCGAACAGCCGCGCCCGGAGGATGCGCATCGCCTTCTCCTTGTTCTGGAGCTGGCTCTTCTCGTCCTGGCAGCTGACGCTGACACCCGTCGGGACGTGGGTGATGCGCACGGCGGAGTCGGTGGTGTTGACGCTCTGGCCGCCGGGTCCGCGAGCGCGGAAGATCTCGATGCGCAGGTCGTTCGCCTGGACATCGACCTCGATGTCCTCGGCCTCGGGCAGCACCGCCACGGTGGCGGTGGAGGTGTGGATCCGGCCGGCGGCCTCGGTGACCGGGACGCGCTGCACGCGGTGCACCCCGCCCTCGTACTTGAGCCTGCTGAACGCACCCTGGCCCTTGACCTCGAGCGTCACTTCCTTGTAGCCGCCGTCGTCGTTCTCGTTGAACGACAGCATCTCGACCTCGAAGCCCTTGGCCTGTGCGTAGCGCGTGTACATGCGCGCGAGCTCACCGGCGAAGATGCAGGCCTCGTTGCCGCCGGTGCCGGCACGGATCTCGATGATCACGTCCTTGGCGTCGTTGGGGTCGCGGGTGAGCATGCGCGCCCGGATCTCGTCGGTGAGCTCGTCCATGCGCCTGCGGCCGAGGACGAGCTCGTCCTGCGCGAAGGCGCGCATCTCGGCATCGGACGACTCGTCGCCGAGGAGGCCTTCGGCGTCGGCGACCGTCCGCTCCGCCTCCCGGTACTGCTGCGTGAGCTCGAAGACGGGCTGGAGCTCGGCGTGGGCGCGCGCGGCGTCTGCGTACCGCGCGCGGTCGCCGAGCACCTGGGGGTCGGCGAGCTGCTCCGTGAGCTCGCCGTACGACCGTTCTATCTCGCCGATGAGATCGTCGATGGTGGCCATGGCAGTAGCTTACGCCATGACCTCCACGCCCTTCACCGGCGGGCGGTCCGGAGGCTCGAGCTCGACGATCTTCTCGAGCGCCGCGATGGCGACCTCGACCTGCGCGCTGTCGGGCTGCTTGGTCGTGAGCCACTGCAGGCCCAGGCCGGGAGCCATGATGACACGCACGAAGGAGCTGTCCTCGTGGCGGCCGGCGAAGCGGATGATCTCGTAGCTGATGCCTGCGATGAGCGGCACCAGGACGATCCGGCTGAGGACGAGCCAGTACCAGTCCGGACGGCCCACGGCGGCGAAGACGAAGACCGAGACCACGAGGACGACGAGGAGGAACGACGTCCCGCAGCGGAGGTGCAGGGTCCGGTACTTCTCCACGTTCTGCACCGTGAGCTCCTCACCGTGCTCGAGCGCGTGGATGCTCATGTGCTCGGCGCCGTGATACTCGAACACCCGCCGCAGCTCCTTGAGCTGGGTGACGACTACGAGGTAGACGAGGAAGATGCCGACGCGGACGAACCCCTCGACGAGCCAGAACAGGAAGCCGTCGCCCAGCCAGTGGTCCAGCAGGCCGGTGAGGAACAGCGGCGCGACGAAGAAGAGTCCGATGGCGAACGCGAACGCGATGCCGAGCGTGACGGCGATCTCCTTCGTGCCGAGCTCCTGCTCTTCTTCTCCGAGCGACTCGTTGGCGGACCTGGTGAGGGCGCGGATGCCGATGACGAGCGACTCGAACAGGGCGACCACGCCGCGCAGCACCGGCAGCTTGAGCACCGGGTACTTCTTCATGTAGCTCGTCAGCGGGTACTCGTGCACCCCGATGGAGTCGTCGGGACGGCGCACGGCGAGCGACCACCAGTCCACGCCACGCATCATGACGCCCTCGATCACTGCCTGGCCGCCGATCTGGGCGCGCTTCGCCACCAGGGCGGGGAAGAGGACGGCGATGAGCAGCAGACGCTTCATGGCAGAGATGGGCCGCGCGGGTGCGGCCTCAGGGCCGCGCGGCCGCCGGCGGGTCGACGTCCTCGGGCCTGTACGGCGTGCCGCAGGTCATCTTGCCCTCGGGGCAGGTGCCGTACAGGCAGCCCGGTCCGCTGCCCTCGAAGAGGTTGGGGGCGACGTCCTTGACCATGGCGCGCATCGTCCATGCCAGGTCGCGGATCTCCCACTGCGCCCTGTTGCAGCAGCGTACCTGGAAGAAGTGGCGCAGCTCGCGCGCGTTCATGGTGACGACGATCTTGGTCTCGGCCGCGTTGGGCAGGACGAACCGGGCGTCCTCCTGGACGCTCTCCCGCGTGCGGCCCTCGGCCAGGCCGAGTTCCACGAGCCTGTCGTACGCCACGCGCGCGTCCTCCATCGCCCGCAGGAAGACGGCCCGAGCCTCTTCGTTCCCGGCGATGCTGGGCGGCACGACGAAGCTGTCCGCCGCCCCGAAGTTGACGTAGCGCTGCGACTGCTGGTTGTAGCTGGCCACCCGGTGGCGCACCAGCTGGTGCGTGCAGGCACGGCTCACGCCGTCCGCGGCGAAGCTGAAGACGGCGTGCTCGAGCGCCGAATGATGCCCGCTGCGGACCAGGATGCGCACGAGCCTGGCGACGTCGTCGTCGCTCATCTCCTGCCTGAGGTCGGCCGCCGACACGGGCGCGTAGCAGAGCCGACCGGCGATCGCGACGGCGCGGTCGGGGTCGGGCGTGTGCTGCAGGAGGCTGACGCGGAGCCGGGCGCAGAGCGGTGTGCCGTCGTCACACCGCTCGTGGGCGTCCCTGCGGGGGCCGTTCATGCCGGCGTCAGGACTCGTCGGCCTTCTCGGCCTCGGGAGCCTCCGACTCGGCGGCCACGGCCACCGGCTGGGGCTTCGGCATCTCCGGCTTGGGCGCGCGCTGCTTGGGGGCCTTCGGCGCCTTCGGCGCCTCGGCCTTCTTCTCGAGGCGGCGCTTGAAGCGATCCACGCGACCGCCCGAGTCCACCAGCTTCTGCTTGCCGGTGTAGAACGGGTGGCACTGCGAACAGAGCTCGACGTGCAGCTCCTTCTTGGTGCTCCGCGTGGTGAACGTGTTGCCGCAGCTGCAGTGGACGGTGGCCTCTTCGTACTGCGGGTGGATGTCCTTCTTCATGTGTACGGATCCCTTCTGGGAGCAAACCCGATGGTGCTTCGCTCGGCGCAAGGCCGAAGCGGGATGATAGCACGAACGACCCTCCGGTTCGAATCCTTCCCGGGGCTCGACGGGGTCATGCGGAGGATGCGACGGCCGCCGCGCGGATGTGTGCCGCGGTGAGGTACGATGCGCCGGGCACCGGCTCCAGTCGACAGGCCGGCGCTGCACGATCGCGAGCAAAGGAGCGGGGATGCCGGACATGCTGGCCCACTACGACGTCGCGGAGGCCGCGCGGGCGCGGCTCGCTCCCGGCCCGCTCGCGCGGCTGCTCGCCGAGGCGCCAGACGCCTACGCCGTCGGCGCCCAGGGACCGGACTTCTTCTTCTACGCCCAGCTCTGGCCGGACGGTCGCGGCCGCAACGACCTGGCCCATCTCCTCCACCACCGGCGGATGGACGCCGCCTTCGCCAGGATGCTCGAGGTGGCGGCCGCGGCGCCGCCCGCAGACCGGGCGACGCTGTACGCCTACGTGTGCGGCTACGCCTCGCACCTGTGCCTCGACTCGCGCGCCCACCCGTGGGTGCTGTACTGGACCGGGGACATCTCGCAGGGCGTCACGACGCCGGCACAGGCGCTCGCCATGCGCCGTCACGGGCTCCTCGAGGCGTCCATCGACGTCGCCCTGGCGGCGCACCACCGCCCGGCCGGCTTCAGCTGGACGCGCAGCGTCCGCCTGCTCAGCATGCTGCCCGCGCGCCGGCGGGCCGTGAGCGCGCTGTGGGAGCAGGTGCTGCGCGACGTGCACGGCGTGGAGTTCGCGGCCGCCGACACGAGTTCGGCGCTGCTGTCCATGGCGGGCGTGTACGGGTTGATGACCGACCGGAGGTCCCCGTTGTCGCTCCTTCTCCGCGTCGGGGGGGCGAAGCTGGATCCCGACGGCATCGCGAGGACGCAGGTCTACCCGGCGGCGCCGCACCCGGCGGCGATGGAGCTGCTCACGTCACGCTGCGAGTGGCGCAGCCCGTGGCGGCCGGGCGAGCCGCGCCGTGAGGCGCTCGGCGAGATCTTCGACCAGGCGGCGGGCGAGACGCTCGTCTGCCTGCAGGCGATCCAGGCGGCGGCGACCGGAGACGGCGGCGTCGAGGACGTCCTCGCGGCGGTCGCCGACCGCGACATGCTGAGCGGCGAGCGCTGCGACGACCCGCGCCCGGCGGTCGCCTTCTGCTCGGAGCAGGACGCGATCTGGGGCGACGCTGACGCGATCTGGGGCGCTGCCTGACCGACCGCGTACGCGACGAGGGCGCGGGGCGGGCCGGCGAAGCCGGCCACCGCCGCGCCCTCCCGGGACGTCCGGTGCAGTCCTAGCGCGAGTTCTTGGACAGCGCCGTGAGGAACTCGGCGTTGTTCTTGGTCTCGCGGATCTTCTTGATGAGCAGCTCGATGGCCGCGGCGGGGTCGAGGCTGTGGAGCACGCCGCGGAGCTTCCAGACGGCGGCCGCCTCGGCAGGCTCCATGAGCAGCTCCTCGCGGCGGGTACCGGTCGTCTCGATGTCGATGGCCGGGAAGATGCGCTTGTCGGCCAGCTTGCGATCGAGCCGGATCTCCATGTTGCCGGTGCCCTTGAACTCCTCGAAGATGACCTCGTCCATGCGCGAGCCGGTCTCGACGAGCGCCGTGGCGAGGATGGTGAGCGAGCCGCCCTCCTCGATGTTGCGGGCGGCCCCGAAGAACTTCTTGG
>JAAZAR010000143.1 GCA_012514235.1 Actinomycetota bacterium | reverse complement strand
TGCCGCCAGTTTGATCCGCTGGGCTTCGCCGCCGGATAGCGTCGTCGCGGGCTGCCCGAGCCGGACGTAGCCGAGCCCGACGTCGTTGAGGGTCCTCAGCCGGCGGGCGACCTTGGGTATCGACTCGAAGAACTCGCAAGCCTCTTCGATCGACATCTCAAGCACGTCCGAGATCGACTTGCCCTTGAACCGGACCTCCAGCGTCTCGCGGTTGTAACGATGCCCGTGGCATTGCTCGCAGGGCACGTAGACATCGGGCAGGAAGTGCATCTCGATCTTGATCTGCCCGTCGCCCTTGCACGTCTCGCAGCGGCCGCCCTTGACGTTGAAGCTGAAGCGGCCCGGCTTGTAGCCGCGCAGCTTGCTCTCCGGGGTCTGGGCGAACAACTGGCGGATGTGGTCGAACACGCCGGTGTAGGTGGCGGGATTGCTGCGCGGCGTGCGTCCGATGGGCGACTGGTCGATGTCGATGACCTTGTCCAGGTGCTGGGCGCCGTCGATGCCGTCGTGCTCGCCGGCGCGCAGCTTGGTGCCGCGATTGAGGCGGGCCGCCATCCCCTTGTGGAGGATCTCGTTGACCAGCGTGGACTTGCCGGAGCCGGACACGCCGGTGACGCAGGTGAAGGCGCCGACGGGGAACGACACGTCGATGTCCTTGAGGTTGTGCATGCGCGCCCCGCGGACGGTGAACCACTGCAACGGCACGCGCCGCTGGGTGGGCAGCTCGATGCGGCGGCGCCCGGCCAGGAAGTCCCCGGTGAGCGAGCCGGCGTCGTCCATGACCTGCTGCGGCGTGCCCTGCGCGACCACGCGGCCGCCGTGCTCGCCGGCGCCTGGGCCCATGTCGACGATGTGGTCGGCCAGGCGCATGGTCTCCTCGTCGTGCTCGACGACGAGCACCGTGTTGCCCAGGTCGCGCAGCCGCAGCAGCGTGTCGATGAGCCGGCGGTTGTCCCGCTGGTGCAAGCCGATGCTGGGCTCGTCGAGGATGTACAGCACCCCGACGAGCGCCGAGCCGATCTGCGTGGCGAGGCGGATGCGCTGAGCCTCGCCACCCGAGAGCGTCGCGGATGCGCGCTGCAGACTGAGGTAGCCCACGCCGACGTCGTTGAGGAACCGGAGGCGCTCGCCGATCTCCTTGATCACGCGGCCGCCGATGAGGCGTTCGGTCTCGCTGAGCGACAGGTCGCTCAGGAAGCCGAGCGCCTCCCGCACGCTCATGAGCGTGAACTCGTGGATGTTGCGGCCGCCCACCGTGACGGCGAGGCTCGTGGGCTTGAGCCGTGCCCCCTTGCACTCCGGGCACGGCCTGTCCGCCATGTACTCCTCGATCTTCTGGCGTACCTGCTCGGACTCGGTCTCGGCGAAGCGCCGCTGCAGGTGCTTGATGATGCCGGGGAAGCTCGAGGAGTAGTGGCGCATGCGTCCCTGGTAGTTGCGGTAGCTGAGCGGGATGCGTTCCTTGCCGGTGCCGTACAGGAACAGGTTCCTGTGTTCCTCCGGCAGGTCGTCCCACGGGACGCTCGTGTCGACCCCGAAGGTCCTGGCGATGCTCTCGAACACCTGCTCCAGCCACCCGAACGAGAGCTGCCCGTAGGGCAGCAGGGCGCCCTGGTCGATACTCAGAGAGCCGTCCGGAACGACGAGCTCCGGATCGATCTCCTGCGTGAACCCCAGCCCGTGACAGGCAGGGCAGGCGCCGTGCGGGCTGTTGAAGCTGAAGATGCGCGGCTGGATCTCCGGCAGCGAGATGCCGCAGTGGACGCAGGCGAACTTCTCGCTGAAGGTGAGCCTGTGGGCGTCGTCGCCGGCGAGCTCGATGTCGACGAGGCCGTCGGCGAGGGCGGCGGCGGTCTCGACGGAGTCGGTGAGCCGCCGCCTCAACCCGTCCTTCATGACGAGGCGGTCGACGACGACCCCGATGTCGTGCTTGAACTTCTTGTCGAGGTCGATGTCCTCCTCGAGTTCGCGGACCTGACCGTCGACCTCCACGCGCGTGAACCCGTCGGCGCGCAGCTGGTCGAACAGCTTGCCGTACTCCCCCTTGCGCCCGCGCACCACCGGCGCGAGGACGCTGAAGCGCGTCCCCGGCTCCAGCTCGCTGATGTGGTCGACGATCTGCTGGACGCTCTGCCCCGAGATGGGACGCCCGCACCTGGGACAGTGCGGGTGCCCGACGCGCGCGTACAGCAGGCGCAGGTATTCGTAGATCTCGGTGACCGTACCGACGGTGGACCTGGGGTTGCGGGAGGTCGTCTTCTGGTCG
>JAAZAR010000005.1 GCA_012514235.1 Actinomycetota bacterium | reverse complement strand
TTTGACGAAGGGCCCGAAGCCGACAAGGCTTCGGGCCCTTCGTCGTATCCGGACGCGAACGACGCAGCTCGTGAGCGTCCGCCGCCGACTCTGCAATCCTTGCCGCCCTGACCACGGATTCTGCGGCAAACCTCGCACACCGCTTGCGGTCTCTCCTCGTGCATCGGGGAGGCTGTGGTAGCCTGTTCGGAATCCAAGGAGGTCGCGCCGTGGCCAGGGCCCGCATCACCTATCTCTCCGACGCGGAGAAGGAATTCGTCCACGAGAAGACGCTCGCGGTGCTGGAGAGAGTAGGCGTGGCGTACAACACGCCCAAGGCGATCGACGTGCTGGAGGCGGGCGGTGTGCGGGTGGACCGCGAGACGCTGACGGCGCACCTCACCTGGGACGTCATCGAGGCGGCGCTTGCGACGGTTCCCCGGACGGTGCTGCTCGCAGGGCGCGAGGCCTCCCGGGACTGCGTGCTCGGGGGCGACCGGCTCATCACCACGAGCGACGGCATGACGACGTACATGCTGGACGACGTGACGGGCGAGCGGAGGGACGGCACCATCGCCGATCTCGCCGACGTCACGAGGCTGTGCGACGGCCTCGACGAGATAGACACCCTGTGGCCGTCGCCCAACCCCGGCGATGCTCCTGCCGACGTGGTCCCGCTCGTCACGCAGGCCACGGTGGTGCGCAACTCCACCAAGCACGTGCAGGACGAGGTGCGCACGCCGGAGATGGTCGAGCCGATCCTCGACATCTACGAGGCGGCCTGCGGCGCACCGCTCACCGAGCGTCCGTACTTCTCAGTCACCAACTGCACCATCGCGCCGTTGCAGCACGACGCGGAGATGACCGAGGCCGGCCTCAAGCTGGTCGACCGCGGCGTGCCCATCTTCGTGCTCCCGATGCCGCAGGCCGGCACGACCGGCCCGATGACCCTGCTGGGAACGTGCATCGTCAACATGGCCGAACTCCTCTCGGGCATCGTGCTGTACCAGTTGGCCCATCCCGGCTGCGCGCTCGTCTCCGGGGTGGGTTCGGCGGTGGCCGACATGCGGTCGGGCGGCTACATCGCCTCCAGCCCGGAGATCGGGCTCATCAACCTCATCTGTCTGGAGATGAGCCGCTTCTACGGGCTGCCGACGCAAGCCACCGGCATGTCCGCCGACGCGAAGGCGGCGGACTTCCAGGCGGGTTCGGAGGGCGGCATGACCGCCCTCGTGGCCGCCCTCGGCGGCGCCGACTCGCTCATCGCAAGCGGCGGTCTGGACGGAGTGCAGATCTCGAGCTTCGCCAAGTACGTCCTGGACAACGACCAGATCGGGGCACTCCGCCGCTACCTGCGCGAGGATCCGATCGACGAGACGACCGCCCTCATGGACGACATCATGGAGGTCGGCATCGGCGGCCACTTCCTCGGTCGGCGCAGCACGCGGCGGTTCTCACGCACCGAAGTGTGGCGGCCGCAGGCGTTCCGGCGCGGCACCTTCGAGGAGTTCGCGGGCCGGCCGTTGGCGCATGAGGCGGCCGCACGCGCCCGCCGGATCCTCGCCGAGCACGAGGTACCGCCCCTGCCGGAGGACGTCGACCGGCACATCGACGGCGTGATCGCGGACTGGGCAGCGCGCCCGGCCTGATGCGACGGATGGCCGGCGCCCCGAGACGGTCGCGTGAGGGGGCGACTGGCGGCACGAGCGCGACCCGTACGGTCGAGGCTGCGTCCCGGAGGCGCCGGCAGCCACTGAAGAAACGCGGCCGGCAGGCCGGTGACCACTAAGGAGACCGAGGTGCGACCCAGGTTCGAGTATCTGAGCGGGACCGAGAAGCAGTTCGTGCACGAGCAGACCGTCCGTCTCCTGCAGGAGGTCGGCGTGGCCTACAACACGCCGATGCTCACCGACCTGCTCCGGGAGGCCGGCGCGATCGTGGATGCTCCCCGTCTGCAGGCGAAGCTGCCGTGGGACCTCGTCGAGCGCTGTCTTCGGCAGGTGCCCGGCGAGATCCTGCTCGCCGGCCGCGACCCCGCCTACGACTGCACGGTCGGCGCCGACGGCATGCTCTACACGAGCGACGGCGCCGCCACCTACATGCTCGACGACCTCACGGGCGAGCGGCACGAGGGCATCGAGGCCGATCTCGCCGCGATGATGACGCTGTACGACGCACTGCCGGAGATCGACTTCACATGGGCCACCATCACGCCCGGCGACGTGGACTCACGCGCCGGCAACCTGGAGATGGCCCGCATCTCGTTCGAGCACTCGCGCAAGCACCTGCAGGACGAAGTGCGCACGCCGGACCAGGCGCCGGTGATGATCGACCTCCTCGAGGCGATCGCCGGCGCCCCCCTGAAGGAGCGGCCGATCTGGTCGGCGACCAACTGCACGATCGCTCCGCTGCAGCACGACGGGGAGATGACCGAGGCGCACATCCTGATGGCGAAGGCCGGCTGCCCCATCTTCGTGCTGCCGATGCCGCAGATGGGCACCACGGGGCCGATGAGCGTGCTCGGCACCAGCATCCTGAACATGGCCGAGCTGCTCAGCGCGGTGGTGCTGTTCCAGCTCGCCGTGCCGGGGTGCGCGATGGTCTCGGCGGTCGGCTCCGCCGTCGCCGAGATGCGCAGCGGACTGTACCTCTCGGGTACGCCCGAGGACGGGATCATCAACGTCATCTGCATCGAGATGAGCCGCTTCTACGGCCTGCGGACGCAGGGCAGCGCCGTGAGCTGCGACGCCAAGGCCTGCGACCTGCAGGCCGGTGCGGAGGGCATGCTCACCGGTCTCGCCAGTGCGCTCGCCGGAGCAGACGTCATGCTCGCCTTCGGGCTCATGGACAGCGCCCAGACGGCCAGTCTGGCGAAGACCGTGCTGGACGCCGACACGGTGAACGCGATCGAGCGGTTCATGCGGGAGGATCCGGTGGACGAGGCCGCCGCGCTCGTCGACGACCTGGTCGAGGTGGGCATCGGCGGCCACTTCCTGGCGCGCAGGAGCACGCGGCAGCGGTATCGGACCGGCGAGCTTTGGCAGCCGAGCCTGTGGCACAGGGGCACGTTCGACCAGTACGTCGGGACGCCTCTCGTCAAGGACGCCTGGGACAGGGCACACCGGCTCATCGCGGAGAGCGACGTGCCGCCGCTCCCGGACGACGTCCGGCGGCACGTCCGCGGGGTCATCGATGCGTACCTGCGGCACGTGAGCTGAAGGTACGCGGCAGAGCTGCGGCAGGTCGGGGGCGGCCGCCGCCGCCGCGACCGTGGACGAAGTCGGCCGGTCGCGGTGGCGCGCGGACTCGCCTAGGATGCCTCGCATGGCCTTCTGCCGGGAACTCGAGCGCGTCCGGGGCGTGAGCGGCGAACTGGTGCTGCGCCGCGGGCCAGCCGGACTCGAGATCGTCGCCAACGGCGTCTTTCTCGTGTCCGCCGCCAACGCGGCCAGCAGCCGGGCGGTCGTGACCGCGGCCTGGCCCCACGTCGCGGCAGACGGACTCGACGTGCTGATCGGCGGGCTCGGGATCGGCGACGCCCTCGACGAGGCGCTCGCCTGCGAGCGCGTCTCCCTGGACGCGGTCGTCGAGCTCGAGCCGGCGGTGGTGCGCTGGTTCCGCGAGTACGGCGGCGCGGTGGCCGAGCGCGCCGCCGACGCCGAGCGCGCCGGCCGAGCACGCATCGTCGTCGCCGACGTCGCCGACGTCCTCCATGCGGCCGAGGGCTGCTGGGACGTCGTCGCTCTGGACACCGACAACGGACCAGGATGGCTGGTGCGCGGCGAGAACGCCGGACTGTACTCAATCGAGGGACTCCGCGCCGTGAGAGCGGTGGTGCGTCCGGGAGGCGTCGCGGTCTACTGGTCTGCGGACGCCAGCCCGGGCTTCGAGGGAGCACTTCGCGACGTGTTCGACGAGGTCTTCACGGAGACGGCCGTGGATGTGATCGACGGACGGCCGTTCACGTACACGATGTACGTGGCGCGGCGGGTGGACGGCGTCTGACCGGTCTGCGGGGTACACTGGATGCGCCGTACAGGAACGGCGTCCGACCCGGGAGGCGGTGACATGAGCGACGCGGACGATACGGTGCTGGGCCTGTTCCCGCTCGGGATCACGCTGCTCCCGGGCGAGGTCGTGCCGCTGCATATCTTCGAGGAGCGCTACAAGAAGCTCATCGGCGAACGGCTGGAGGGCGGCGAGTTCGGCATCGTCCTGGCCGAGGAGGACGCGGTCCGCGAGGCCGGTACGTCGGCGCGCGTCGTCCAGCTCGTGGAGGAGCTGGACGACGGCCGGATGGACGTGCTCGTGCAGGGCCGGCGCCGGTTCCGGATCGTGGGCATCCACGAGCCGGAAGACCCGGCCGCCGACTACCTGCGGGCGAGGGTGGCGTTCTTCGACGACGTCGAGGAGGAGGCGCCGCGCGAGCTCCGCGACGCCGTGCTCGAGGTCTTCGGCAGGATGCTCGAACTCATGGACGTCGAGAGTCCGCGCGAGCCCGCCGGCGAGGGCTCGCTCTCGTTCCGGGTGGCGGCGGCCGTGGACTTCGGCGCGCCGCTCAAGCAGGAGCTGCTCGAGTCGCTCAGCGAGGAGCAGCGGCTCGAGACGCTGCTCACCGTGATCACGTCGCTGCTGCCGCGCCTCGAGGTGCGCAAGGAGCGCGAGGAGGCCATCCGCGGCAACGGCAAGGGGTACTGAAGACGGGCCGCGCCGGCCGGAGGCCGGCCGGCGCGGCCCGCGGAGCGGTCAGGGCAGCAGGACGATCTTCCCGAGGTGGTCTCCGGCGAGCAGCTCGTGGGCCTTGCGCGCCTCGGAGAGGGGCAGCTCGGTGCCGATCACCGGTCTGACCTTGCCGGCGGCCACCATGCCGGCGATCTCTGCCGCGATGGCGGCGGCGCCGGCGCGCCCGGCGTTGCTGAGGTTCATGAAGAGGATCGAGACGTCCTTGGAGAGAGCCTCACCGATGGGGGCGGTCGCGTCGGGTCCCGGCCCCTGGCCTGTCCCGACGATCCTGCCGCCCTTCGCGACCATCCTCACGTCGGCCGGGAGGTTCACGCTCAGCACCAGCTCGTGGATCAGGTCCACACCCTTTCCCTCGGTGAGCTCGAGCACGCGCTTCGGCACGTCTTCGGTGCGAAAGTCGACGACGGCCTCGGCGCCGAGGCCGAGGACGAGGTCGGCGGCGCCCGGGCCGCTCGCCGTGGCGAGCACGCGGGCGCCCAGCGCCTTCGCCAGCTGCACGGACGCCGAGCCGACGCCGCCGGAGGCACCCTGGACCAGGACGGTCTCGCCCTCGCGGAGCGCTCCGCGCGTCACGAGGGCGTAGTACGCGGCGGGGAAGGCCATGCCGATCGCCGCCGCGTCGGTGAACGACAGCCCGTCCGGCAGCGGGACGACCTGGGTCTCCGTGATGAGTGCGTACTCGGCGTAGCTGCCCTCACTGCCGATGCCCAACCCGCTGAAGGCGACCCGGTCGCCGGGCTTGACCGAGGTGACGTCCGCGCCGACCTGCTCGACGACGCCGGCGCCGTCCGATCCCAGGATCTTGGGGGGCTGCTTGGGTGTGGGGAACCGGTCCTCCCGGACCGACACGTCCACGGGGTTCACGGTGGCCGCTGCGACCTTGACCAGGATCTGAGAAGGTCCCGGCTCCGGGGTCGGCACCTCTTCGTACACCAGGACCTCGGGGCCGCCGTACTCGTGGATGCGTACCGCCTTCACCTCTGCCTCCTCCTCCGCTCTTCGAATCTGATGGTACCTTACCCACGCTGCGGCCGGGGCTCACCGCGACGGCGGTGACCCCCGGCCGCGAGTCGGCCGGCGTGCGTGCACGCCGGCCGGGTGATCGAACGTGTCCTCCGTCAGGCCGGCAGGGTCGGCTCCGCCGCCTGCCGCCGGCTCCGGCGTATCCGCCTGGTCACGTACCAGACGGCGGCTGCGACGCCACCGAGGACGACGATGAAGGGGAGCAGCGCGGTCAGGACGAGGGCCGCGAGCTTCGCACCTTCGCGGAGGAGCTCCACGGAGTTCCAGAACGTGCCGCCGAACGTGTCGCTCGCCTGGACGGCTGCGGTGGCGTCTTTCTCGGAGACGTAGACGGAGAGGGTCCCGTAGCTGGTCTGTTCGCGCATCGACTTGAGCTGGGCCGTCAGCTCCTCGATCGTCAGCTGGACCTCGTCGATACGGTCCTGCACCGCGAGCATCTGGTTGACGGTCGTCGTCTCCTGCAGGAACCCGACGAGCCTGCGCTCGACGGCGCGGAAGTGACCCAGACGCGCCTTCAGGTCGACGTACTCGGAGGTGACGTCTTCGCTCGAGGTGGAGACGCTCTGCACGTCCCCGAGCCTGGACAACCGCTTGATGGCGGTCTCGAACTCCTGCTCCGGCACGCGGACGACGAGCGTCGCGTGGGGGTCGGAGGCGACGACCGACGACGAGCCGGGGTCGTCGCCCTCGGGGGTCGCATCGCCCATGTCGAGCGGCATCGGTGCGATGGGGTCCCCGCTCCGGCTGCCGATGCTGCTGGACATGACGTAGCCGCCGAGCGCCGCCGTCGTGCTCGTGACGCGTCGACGGTGGCGAGCAAAGCGCCGCGTCCGACGAGCAGCGAAAGGTCGCCGGTGCGCCGCAGGTGATGGGGCGCGGCTGCCGAGGCCGGTGGGACGGCGGCCGCGTACTCCGTGTCTTCCACCCCGGCGCCGCCGGTCCTGGCGGACGAGCCGGCATCCTCTTCCATCGCCGGCTCGGCACCGCCCCGACCGACGGCCTCGTCCGCGGCCTGGAGGTCCGTCGTGAGGCTGTCGGAGCCGTCGGCGCCGCGCCCGGCGACGAACCCCAGCCCGGCGACCAGCGCGAGCACGACGACTGCGGCGAGCGGCACCGCGATCATGGTCTTTGTCCTGCGAGTCATGACTGCCTTCTCCTCGTTCGTGCCCCGCGGCCGCATGGGCCGTCCTGCGCGGTGAGACGTGACGCAGGGACGCCGGGTTCAGACGCGAGTGGTGATGACGGGCCAGGTCGCCCGTCTCGGGGAAGTCAGCCGCCGTGCTCGAGGAGCTCGTCCGGGGGTGCGAAGCCGCGGCGGAGCGTGTTCTCGGTGATGACGCGGGGCTCGAGGAACTGGAGCAGGTAGTCTGGTCCGCCGGCCTTGGAACCGACGCCGCTCATCTTGAAGCCGCCGAAGGGCTGCCGCTCGACGAGCGCGCCGGTGATGCCACGGTTGATGTACAGGTTCCCGACACGAAACTCCCGGCGCACGCGGGCGATCGTCGCCGGGCTGCGACTGATGAGTCCGCCGGTCAGTGCGTACTTCACCCCGTTCGCGATGGCGAGCGCTTCGTCCATGTCGGCCGCCTTCATGACGCCTACCACCGGGCCGAAGATCTCCTCCTGGGCGATCACGGCGCTTGGCGGCACGTCGGTGAACACGTGAGGGGCGACGTAGAAGCCGCCGCCGGTCCGGCCGCCCTCGGGCGGCTCACCGGCGGCGGCCAGCGTCGCCTCCTGCATCCCCTGCGCGATGTAGCCCTGTATGCGCTCGCGCGCCTCGCCGGTGATGACCGGAGGTACGCGCGTGGCCGGGTCCTCGGGCGGCCCGACGCGCAGGCTGCGCGTGGCCTCCACGAGGCGGTGGACGAACTCGTCGTGGGCCGCCTCGAGCACGATGACACGCGAGGCGGCCGAGCACTTCTGGCCGGCGTAAGAGAAGGCAGACACGACGACCTCGCTGACGGCGAGGTCGAGGTCGGCGTCGGAATCCACGATGATCGCGTTCTTGCCGCCCATCTCCGCGATCACCTTCTTGATGCCGTCGCGCGCCGGGTGCTGCGCCGCCTGGCTGATGATCCGCAGGCCCACGTCCAGCGACCCCGTGAACGCGATGAGGTCCACGTCGGGATGGCGGACGAGGAAGTCGCCGACCTCGCCGCCGGGGCAGGGAAGGTAGGTGACCGTGCCGGCGGGTGCGCCGGCCGCCTCGAGGATCCTGACCATGCGCCCGGCGATCACCGGCGTCGGCCCGGCCGGCTTCACGATCACCGGGTTGCCGGCGACCAGCGCCGCGGCGGTCATGCCGGTGAGGATCGCGAGGGGGAAGTTCCACGGGGCGATCACAAGGGCGACGCCGCGCGGCTGGTAGAGGTACAGGTTGTGCTCGCCGGGGGCGTCGCCCATGCGCCTCGGCGTGCCGAGGCGCAGCATCTCGCGGCCGTAGTACTCGAGGAAGTCGACCGCCTCGTCGACGTCGGCGCCGGCCTCACGCCAGGGCTTGCCGGCCTCGAGCGTCATGAGCGCCGCCAGCTCCATGGTCTCGGCCCGCATGAGCTCGGCGGCGCGGAAGAGCACAGCGGCGCGCTCTGCCGGCGCGGCGTCGCGCCAGGCCGGCACGGCGGCCCGCGCCGCGGACACGGCGGCCTCCGCTTCGGCGCGGCCGCCGTAGGCGACCGTGCCGACCACCTCATCCGGCGCCGCCGGGTTCACCGAGTCGAGCGTCCGCGTCGTCTCGATGTCCCGTCCGCCGATGCGCAGCGGGTAGTGGGCGCCGGACCGGGCGCGCTCTCTCGCGAGCGTCGCCGCGTAGGCTTCGCGGTTCTCCTCGCGGGAGAAGTCGGCGTGCGGCCGGTTGCGGAACGGGCCCGGCGCCGCGCCGCCCGTCGGCTCGACGGCCGGCAGGCGCCGCGGCGCGACGCCGAAGTCCGGCGAGGTCTGCGGCGGCCGGACGAGCTCGTCCACGGCGGCGCCCTCGACGAAGGTCCGGCGGAGGAACGAGTCGTTGGCCGTGTTCTCCAGGAGCCGACGCACGAGATACGCCATGCCGGGGATCAGCTCACCGACCGGGACGTATTCGCGCACGCGCAGCCCGAGCCCGCGCACGGCGGCCTTGATGGGGTCGCCCATGCCGTGCAGCATCTGCAGCTCGAAGGCGTCCCGGGCGACCCCGAGATCACCTGCCGCCTCGATCGCCGCGGCCAGCGAGCGGACGTTGTGGCTGGCGAACGCGGGACGGATCACGTCGGACGCCTCGAGCATGGAGCGCGCCAGCCGCTCGTACATCGCATCGGTGTCGGCCTTGAAGGTGAACACCGGCACCGGCCAGCCCTCCTGCGCGGCGATGACCGTCTCGTAGTCCCAGTACGCGCCCTTGACGAGCCGCAGATGGAAGGGCCGGTCGCGCTCCCGGGCCCACGCCACCAGACGGTCCAGGTCGTGGTCCGCGTCGCGGAGGTACGCCTGTAGCACCAGGCCCGCCGCGTCGTACGTCAGGAACTCCTCCTCGTCGAGGAGCGACATGAAGACGGCGAGCGTCAGGTCGCGGGAGCGGAACTGCTCCAGGTCGAGGGTCAGCGCGGCTCCGGTCTCCATGGCGCGGCGGAAGATGGGACGCAGGCGCTCCTTGACGGCCGCCACGCTCCCGTCGAAGTCGAGCGGGTCGATCTGCGAGTAGAGCGCCGTGATCTTGAGGCTGAGGTTGACGCGGGGGAGAGGTCCCCAGGCGGCCTCGTCAATGACGGGAACGACCGGCCACGTCGCCGCTTCGGCGGCGAGGTCGTCGAGGAGTCCGAGGTACGTGCGCTGATAGGCGAGGCCCTCGGCTTCACTCACGGTGGCCTCGCCGAGCACGTCCAGCGTGAAACCGACGCCGTCCCGGCGCAGTGCCCGCAGGGCCGGCACGGCGTCACGGGCGTCCCGGCCGGCGATGAACCGCCGGGCGAAGCTCTTCATCTGCCCGCGGATGACGGCGCTTGCCAGCGGCGCCAGCGGCGAACGCTGTCCGGCCAGGCTGACGCCCCAGCGCAGCGCCGTCGGGGCCTCGATGCCCTCGCGGGCGAAGTACTCGCGAAGGTGGCGAGCGATCTCGTCGCGGCTGCGCAGCGTGGGGAAGACGTCGATGAAGCGCAGCATCTCGACCTTGAGGCGCTCGTCCGCCATGGCCCACTCCATGACGTCGCCCTGCAGGCGCTCGCGCGAGAACCTGCCCGGCTTCTCGTCGGCCATGGCGGCGAAGATGGTCCGGGCGGTGGTCTGGATACGGTCTTCGAGGCTGGGAACGGTGTCCACAGTTACCCTCACTCCGTCAGGGCGGCCCGTCCGTCTGCGCGGCGGGCCTCAGCCGGCCGTGCCGTGCCGGCTGAAGCGATTGTACCCGCCGGCCACGGCGGCCTCTCCTGTGGCCGGCCCCCGACGGTTCAGGGTCGTGCGCGGCCTGGCGCCGCCGCGGCTGTCCCCATCGGCGACGCGCGGTACAATCGCGACCCCGAGTCCCCGAGTACGGGAGAGCCACAGGTCCGACCCCGCCACGGCTTCACCCGCCGGCGTCAGCATCGAGCAGTCCACGATGGACGACTACGCCGTGGTCCACGTGCTCTGGCAGAGAAGCGACCTCTGGATGAGGCCGTCGGACGGCCCGGAGGCGACGTGCTCAAGTTGACGCGCGACCCCGGGCTCTTCCTGGTCGCGCGCTCCGAGGACGGCGCCGTCGTCGGCACGGTGACGGGCGACTGGGACGGCCGGCGCGCTTATGTCTACCACCTTGCCGTCGGTCCCGAGTGTCGCCGCCGAGGCGTCGCCGATGCGCTCATGGACGAGCTGGGGTCACGGTTCCGGGCGTCGGCGCCGTCAAGGCCAAGCTGCAGATCCTCGTCGACAACGAGGCCTCGAGGGCGTTCTTCACCCACCGTGGCTACCTGCGGGAGAGCGACTGCGAGCCGTGGGGCACGGAGCTGGTCCGGGGCGGCGCGCCACCCTGCCGCTGATGATCGATGGCCTCTCCGTGAGGGAGGCGGAGACTCATCAGCCGCGCGGCTGCTGCTGGGTGATGCAGTGGACGTTGCCGCCGCCGAGCACGATCTCGCGGCCCGGTACCGTGACCACCTCGCGGTCGGGGAAGGCGCCCGCGATGATCTCTCGGGCGACGTCGTCGTTGGGATCGTCGAAGGTCGGCAGGATGATGCCGCCGTTGACGATGAGGAAGTTGAGGTACGACGCGGCCGTCTTGTCGCCGGGCCGCCTGGGGATGGAACCCTCGGCGCTGTCGATCCCCCAGGCCTCCTCCTCGGTGATCACCATGATCTCCGGCATCGGGACGGTGATCACCTCGAGCTTCCGGCCCTTGGCGTCGGTGCTCTCTCTCAGCACGCGCAGGTTGTCCTGCAGCAGCCCGTAGCGCCAGTCGTCCTCGTCGTCGGTGACCGCGGCCAGCACGACGCCGGGCCGCGCGAAGCAGGCCACGTCGTCCACGTGCCCGTTGGTCTCCTCCGGGTCGATGCCCCTGGCGAGCCAGATGATCTTGTCGACACCGAGGTAGTCGCGCAGGTGCTGTTCGATGTCCTCGCGCGTCAGCTCCGGGTTGCGTCCCGGGCTCAGCAGACACTCTTCCGTGGTGAGCAGGGTGCCCTCGCCGTCGACGTGGATCGAACCGCCCTCCATGACGAGCGGGGCCTTGTACCGGTCCACCCGCTCGAGCTGGGCGATCTTCTGCGGGACCATGTCGTCCTTGTCCCACGGGAAGTACAGCCCGTCGTACAGGCCGCCCCAGGCGTTGAAGCGCCAGTCCACGAGACGGACGTCGCCCTTGTCGTTGACGACGAACGTGGGGCCGCAGTCGCGCATCCAGGCGTCGTTGCTCGAGAGTTCGACGACGCGGACGGCGTCGGGCAGCATGTTCACGGCGTTCTCGTACTGGTCGTGGTTGACGCCGACCGTCACAGGCTCGAAGCGGGAGATCGCCGTGGCGACCTCGACCCACGAGCGTTGTGCCGGCTTGGCCCCCAGGCGCCAGTTGTCGGGCCGTTGGGGCCAGAGCATCCAGATCTGCGTGTGGGGTTCGAACTCCCCCGGCATGCGGAACCCATCCGCCCGGGGCGTGCTGTCGATAAGCCTGCTCATCGTGGCCTCCTCGCTGCTCCTCGGCGCGCCGGGGCCGTCACTCGGCGACGGCGCTGTGCCGTGTGCTGCTGTCGATCGTCTTGCCGGAGCGGCGCCGTGCGCCCCGCGGCGGCTTCTGAGTCGCCGCCTTCCTCTTCGGCGCCTTGTCTGCGGTGCCGGACGCGCCGGTCTTGCCGTCTTCGGCCTTGGTCTTGCCTCTGACCTCGGTCTTGCCTCCGGCTTCGGACTTGCCGCCGCCGGCGCCTGCTTCGCCGCCGCCTTTCCTGCCTCCCACGCGCGCCTTGGGGCTCGCGCCGGCCTTCCCCTGCGCGCCGCCGGACCTGCCTGCGCGCGTCCGCTTTGCCCCAGACGCGTCGTCCGGCACGATGTGCGTCCCGGCTCGCCCCGCGAGTGCCTCCTTGACTTCGGTGAGCGAGGCGATGACGCTCTCACCGCCGGCATCGACGAACCTGAGGCAGGCCTCGACCTTCGGCCCCATCGAGCCGGCCTTGAAGTGGCCGGCGGCGGCGTAGGCGCGCATCTGGCTCGCGGTGACCGTGTCGAGTGCCTCCTGTTCTGGCGTGCCGTAGTGGATGTAGGCTTTGGGGACGTCGGTGAGGATGAGGAGCGCATCCGCGCCGAGCTGCCGGGCCAGGAGGGCGGCGGCGAGGTCCTTGTCGATGACCGCGTCGATGCCCGAGAGGGCGCCGCGGCTGCGCACCACGGGCACGCCGCCGCCGCCCGAGCAGACGACGAGGCACCCGCCCTCGACCAGGTCGCGGACCGCCTCCAGCTCGACGATCTCCCGCGGCTCTGGGGAAGGTACGACGCGGCGCCAGCCGCGGCCGGCATCCTCCTTCATCGCCACGCCCTCCTCGAGCATCATGCGCCTGGCATCGCCTTCCGTGTAGAAGGGTCCGACCGGCTTGGTCGGGTTCTCGAAGGCCTTGTCCGCCGGGTCGACCGCCACCTGGGTGACGACCGTCACCACCGGGGCATCCACGCCGCGCTTCGCCAGGTGGTTGGCGAGCGTCTGCGCCGCGAGGTAGCCGATCTGGCCCTGGCTCATGGCGCCGCAGACGTCCATCGGCATCGGCGCCACCGTCTTGGCGGCGAGCGCGTTCTGGATCAGCAGATTGCCGACCTGGGGACCGTTGCCGTGCGTGAGCACGACACGCCAGCCGTCGGCGGCGAGGGCGGCGATGCGGCGCATGGCGCCGTCGATGTTGAACAGCTGCTCCTCGAAGGTACCGAGCTGACCGGGCTGGAGGATCGCATTGCCGCCGAGGGCGACGACGACGGTCCTGCCCGTCTTCCTGGCTGGTGCTGCCATCCCCGTTCCTGGGTCCTCAGTCGTCCCGGGACGTTGCTGCCGGAGCGCCGCCGCGCCTGCTGGCGTGGCGGTAGAGCCACCAGCCGATGAGGAGCGAGGCGACGGTACCACCCGCGGTGATGAGCCAGAACGTACCCTTCGACACGCCTTCCGCGGGGAAGTAGAAGAAGAGGAAGAGGGTCAGGATGATGCCTGCTTCGCAAAGCACGGTCGCGATCCACGCGCCGGCCTTGCCGCCGGGGATCACGTAGGGCCGCGGCTGGTCCGGGTACTTGTGGCGCAGCACGAGGAGAGCCGGGAACATCAGCAGGTACGGGATGAGGAACACGATGGACGAGAGCGCGAAGAGCGTCCAGAAGACGTTCTCCTGGGTCGGGTCGAGCACGTAGGCGAGCAGCGTGATCGCGGTGGCGATGAGGCCCATGAGCACGAAGGCGTAGTCCGGCGTGCCGAACCGTTTGTTGACGTGGCCGAACACACCCGGCGCCGTCGCGTCGAGGCCGGTGGACCCGATGGTCTGGTTGGCGCCGATGGACCACGTGACCATGTTGCCGAAGAACGTGAACAGGAGCGCGACCACGGCGATGTTGAAGAGCCAGGTGGCGCCGCCGGCGACTTCGTCCACCATGAGTTTGAGCGCGTCGGTGATGCCCGTGACGATGCTGACGTCCTCGGTCCTGATCGACGCGAGGATGCCGAACGTCGCGAACATGTACACGGCCAGGATCGCGACGCCCGCGAGGATGATCATCTTGGGCACGTCACGCTTGGGGTCCTTGATCGCCCCGCCGGCGGAGCTCATCAGCTCGAATCCCATGTACGAGTAGATGATGATGGGGAGGAAGGAGAGGCTGTCGGTGTTCCACTCCGGGATCCACGCGCTGAGCCCGAACGAGTTGGCGGCGCCGTTCTGGATCACGTAGACGACGCCCAGCGCGCCGAGGCCGACGAGCACGATCACCTTGAGCGCGGCGCTGAGGTTGGGGACGAACTTGCTCCACTCCAGCGGCAGGATGCCGATGAGGACGATCGCCCACACCATGGCGATGACGATGACGGCCTCCCACACCGGCGCCACGTCCACTCCCCAGGCGACCTCGATGGCGCCGATGAACAGGACGAACACCGACGGCGCCCACAGGGCGACGTTGACCCAGTACATCCAGGACGTGACCGTGCCCATCCCCGGGCCGAACGCGGTCTTGACCCAGACGTAGATGCCGCCCTCGTCGGGCCAGGCCGAACCCAGCTCCGCGGTGACGAGTCCGTACGGGATGAAGAAGAGCAGACCAAGGATGATCCAGAAGCCGAGGCCCTGGACGCCGATGGCTGCAGAGCTGCCCACCGTGTCGGCGACGAGGATCGCCGACACGGAGAACAGCACCATGCTGAGCAAGCCGAAGACCTTGGGCTGCTCCCTGAGCGTCCCTCCCGACGCTCCGGACTGCAGATCGGTTGCCATGAACGTTCCTTTCGGACGCGGGTTGCGCGGGGTTCGGGTGCTGCCGCCGCCCTCAGGCGAGCAGCGCCTCGCCGATGGGCCTGAGGGCAGGGTCGGCGGGCAGCTCGTCGATGCCGATCAGGGCGAGCAGGAGCGCCTTCTGGAAGTGCATCCGGTTCTGCGCCTGCGGGAAGATGATGCTCATCGGGCCGTCGGCGATCTCGTCCACGACCTCCTCGCCGCGCATGGCCGGCAGGCAGTGCATGAACTTCGCTCCGGGCTTGGCGTGGCTCCAGAGCTCCGGATTGACCTGGAAGGCCTGGAAGGCGGCGACGCGGTCCTTGTACTCGTCCTCCTGGCCGGTCCACCACCAGCAGTCGGTGTAGATGAAGTCGGCGCCGTCGATGGCCTCGAGCGGGTCGTTGGTGAGCAGGAACGACCCGCCGTTCTCGGCGGCGTACCGCGCCGCGATCTCCTGGAGCTCGGACGCCATCTCGTAGCCGGCCGCGTTGCCGATGCGGACGTTGAGCCCGAGCTTGGTGAGCGTGGTGGAGAGGGAGTTGCAGGGGTGAGCGGCGTCGCCGATGTAGGCGAACGTGACGCCGCTCAGCGTCCCGGCGTGCTCCAGGATCGTGAGCGCGTCGCTCATGCTCTGGCAGGGGTGCCGGTCGTGGTCCATCCCGTTGATGACCGGCACCGAGGACCAGGCGGCGAGCTCGTTGACCGTCTCGTTCTTCTTGCTGCGGATCTCGATGGCGGCGTTGTACTGGCTCAGCGTGCGGGCCGTGTCGGCGATGCTCTCGCGGCCGGGCAGGTGGATCTCGCCGGGGCGCAGGTAGAGCGCGTTGCCGCCCAACTCCGCGAAGCCGTTCTCGAAGCTGACGCGCGTGCGCGTGGAGGCGGCCTCGAAGATCATGGCCAGGTGTCTGCCGGGGAGGAAGGGGGTGAGCGGGCGGCGCTTCCACAGTGCCTTGAGGTGGACGGCGAGCTTGAGCAGGTCCTCCAGCTCCTCGCGCGTGTAGTCGAGGTCGGTCAGGAAGTGGCGACCGCGGAACTTCTTGAGGGCGGGAAGCGTGGTGTCCAACTCGGTTCCTCCTCGGTGGTGGGCGTGAGCTTGAAGCTGTCGTTTGTTTGTCCGGACGGACAAAGAAATGGTACACTTCGGCCCGGATGATGGCAAGCGTGACGGAGGAGCAGATGGGCCGATGAGGTCGATCGACGAGAGCAGGAAGAGCCTGGCTTGCGGCAAGGGGCTCCCCAGGTCGCTCCTGCTCGAGGATCCGATGAAGGCGCTGCCGCCCACCGCCCAGCGCATCCTGGCGGCGGCGCAGCGCCTGCTCGCGGAGGGCGGGTTCGAGGCGCTGAGGCTGTCGGCCATCGCGCGTGAGGCCGGCGAGTCCAAGGCCAGCATCGGCTATCACTTCGGCAACAAGGCCGGGCTCGTCACCGCGCTCGTCGACTCGCTCACGCACGACGCCAACCGCGGGCTGATCGAGGAGACGGCGGCCGAGCCGGCGGGCGAAGCGCGGGTGCGCGCCCTCATCGACGGCGAGACCCGTATCGCGGCGGACGCGGAGAGCTTCCAGTCGTTCTTCGACGTGCTGCCGCACGCCTTGCGCGACCCCGACCTTCGGGACCGGGTCGCGGCCCTGTACGACGGGTACCGCGAGACGGTGCTGCGCTGCCTGGACGCCGCCGGCTCCGACGCGGCGCCCGAGATGCGGCCGTTCGCCATGCTCATGATCGCCATCGTGGACGGCCTCGCCATCCAGCACGGGCTGGACCCGGAGGGCGCCGACGTCCGCGCGGCCACGGAGCTCTGGGAGCGGCTCGCACGGCCGTTCCTGGCGTCGCCGTCGGACTACGCCGGCTGAAGGCTGCCTCCGCGCTCAGCCGGCGTGCGGGCAGGCGCTGAGGACCCCGCGCGGGCAGCATCACGGCGCTCCTCGGCCTCCGGTCGGGTATCCTTGCCGCATGGACGCCGCCGTGATCTGGCACGAAGCCTACGCCGAGCACGACACCGGCGAGCACCCGGAGGGTGCGGACCGTGTCGTCACCATGGTCGACCACCTCGAGCACACCGACCTGTGGCCGCGGCTCACCGTCTTCGACGAGCCGCGGCCCGCCTCCGAGGACGACGTCCTCCTGGTGCACTCGTCGGCACACCTCAGGATGATCCGCGCGGCGGTGGAGGGGAGAGGCGTCTGGCTCGATCCCGACACCCACGTGTCGGCCCGCAGCTACGAGGTCGCGCTCCTCTCGGCCGGAGGAGCGCTGCTGGCCACCGACCTGTGGGACGATGGGCTGGTCGCGTTCGCGCTCATCCGGCCGCCCGGCCACCACGCGACGCCGGACAGGGCGATGGGCTTCTGCCTCTTCAACAACGTCGCCATCGCGGCGGCGCGCCTGCTCTCGAACGGGTACGAACGCGTCGCCGTCATCGACTGGGACGTCCACCACGGCAACGGCACCCAGGCGGCCTTCTACGCCGAGCCCCGCGTGCTCTTCGCCTCGGTGCACGAGTGGCCGCACTACCCCGGCAGCGGCTTCTTCACCGAGTGCGGCGAGGGGGCGGGGGAGGGTTTCACGGTGAATGTGCCGCTCCCCGCCGGCGCGACGGACGGCGACTACGTCGCCCTCTTCGACGCCGTCCTGGACCCCATCGTGCGACAGTACCGGCCGCAGGCTCTGCTGGTGTCGGCCGGTCAGGACATCCACGCCACCGACCCGCTCGGCGACATGCGCGTGAGTGAGAACGGCTTCGCGCAGATGACGCTCCGGTGCGTGCAGCTCGCGAAGGAGCTCTGCGAGGGCCGGCTGGCGTTCGTCCTCGAGGGCGGGTACCAGCGTGCCGCCACCGCGAGGTCGGTGGAGGCGATACTGCGCACGGTGGTCGACGAGACCGCGCCCGACCTGGACGCCGAGGCCGCCGCGGGCACCGAGAAAGCCGCGGCGGCCGTCGCGCGCGCCAGAGAAGTGCAGTCCGCGTACTGGGGACTCTAGGCCGTCAGACGCAGTCCGCGGACCAGGAGCTCGGGGGCCGTCAGACGACGACCCGGTTGATCCCCAGCCGCTCCAGTTCGTCGCGCACGTTCTTGTCCATCGCGTCGTCGGTCACCAGGACGTCGACCTTGTCGAGCGGGCAGATGGCCACGTCGCCGATCACGCCGAACTTGCTGGCGTCGGCCAGCACGGCGATCTCGCCGCGGGTCTGGCGGACCATGGCTCGCTCGACGCCGGCCAGACCGATGCTCGGCGTGGTGATGCCCTCCTCCAGGCTCACGCCGTCGGCGCCGAGGATGAAGCGGCTGGCGTGGAACGCGCACACGGCCTCGACGGCCAGCGGGCCTTCGAGCGTGTTTGAGCGTGGCCGGTAGGAGCCGCCCAGCAGGACCACGTCGAGTGAGGAGCGCTGCGCCGTCGAGAGGGCGCCGACGTTGTGCGTGACGATCCGCGCCTTGAGTTGCGGGTCGACGTGACTGAGCACCTGGGCGGCGGTCGTGCCGGAGCTCAGGAAGACGGTCTCGCCCGGCTGGATCATGTCCGCCCCCGCCTTGGCGATACGGCGCTTCTCCTCCGAGTGGGAGCGGACGTTGGTGGCGTAGAGCGGCTCCTCGAGCATCCGCCGCTTGAGGATGGCACCGCCGTGCATGCGGGAGAGGAGGCCTGTCTGCTCCAGCTGCTCGAGGTCGCGGCGGATGGTCATCTCCGAGACACCGAGCGTTTCGCTGAGGACCGAGACCCGGACGGCGCGGCGCTCCTCAAGCAGCTCGACGATCCGCGCGCGCCGCTCGGCGGGGATCATCTCGTGGATCTCAGACGATACATCTGGCGACATGTGCTGCCCCTCACAATCGCTTTCATTGTGCGACAGGTTCGCACATACCCGCACACATCATAGGTTCCGCGACTGGAGCGTTCAAGAGTAGTCGATGCAGCGATCGGGCCGGCCCTCGCAGGTGAGCAGGCCGGAAGGGCCACGACGGACCAGGAGGACTCGCACGAAGGAGGGCCGCCCCGCGGTGCGGGGCGGCCCTCTTCACGTCGCTTCGCCGTGCCGGCGACTCACGCCAGCAGGGCCTTGGCGCGCGCGTAGACGTTGTCGGCGGTGAAGCCGAACTGCTCGAACAGCGTCCCCGCCGGCGCTGAGGCGCCGAAGTGGTCGATGCCGATGACCACGCCGCCGTCGCCGACGTAGCGCTCCCAGCCGAAGGTGACGCCGGCCTCGACTGCTACGCGGCTGCTGCACGACGCGGGCAGCACGCTCTCCCTGTAGTCCGCGTCCTGCTGCTCGAAGAGCCGCATGGAGGCCATGTTGACCAGTCGCGAGCGCACGCCCTCGGCCACCAGACGCTCGTGCGCCTCCAGGGCCAGGGCGACCTCACTGCCGCTCGCGATGAGGATCACGTCCGGCACGCCGCCGCCGGCGTTGTCGTGCAGGACGTAGGCGCCTCTGGCCACACCGTCGGCGGCCGCGTACTTCTCGCGGTCGATCGTCGGCAGGCCCTGGCGGGTGAGCATGAGGCCCACCGGCGCGTCCTTGGTCTGCAGGGCCACCTTCCAGGCCTCGACGGTCTCGTTGGCGTCGGCCGGGCGCAGGTCGACGAAGCCCGGCGTAGCACGCAGCATGGCAAGGTGCTCGACGGGCTGGTGCGTGGGGCCGTCCTCGCCGACGCCGATGCTGTCGTGCGTGAGCACGTAGATCACCGGCAGGTCCATGAGCGCCGAGAGGCGCATGGCCGGCCGCATGTAGTCGACGAACACGAAGAACGTGGCCACGTAGGGACGGATGCCGCCGTGCGCGGACAGGCCGTTGGCCATGGCGGCCATGGCGAGCTCACGCACGCCCCAGCGCACGTTGCGGCCGGCCGGCGTCGCCGCCTGCTGGTCGTCGGAGCCCTGGATCAGCGTATTGTTGGACGGGGCGAGGTCCGCCGAGCCGCCGATGAGCGTCGGGATGTGCGGCGCCACGGCGTTGATGACCTTGCCGGAGGCGGCGCGGGTCGCCAGCTTGTCCTCGGTCGTGAAGATCGGCAGGTCGGCGTCCCAGCCCTCGGGCAGGGCGCCCGCCCAGGCGTCGTCCCACGAGGCGGCGCGGTCGGGGTCTGCCGCGCGCCACGCCTCGTACTTCTTCGTCCACTCGGCGTGCGAGGCCGCGGCCTGCCGCGCCGCCGCGGCGAACGCCTCGCGGACGTCGTCCGGCACGTAGAAGGCAGGCTCGAGCGGCCACTCGCAGGCTTCCTTGGTCAGCTTGACCTCGTCGGCGCCGAGCGGCGCGCCGTGCGCCGCCGCCTTGTCCTGCTTGTTCGGCGAGCCGCAGCCGATGTGGGTGCGCACGGCGATGATCGACGGCTTGCCCGTCTCGTTCTTCGCCGCCGCGATGGCGGCGTCGATGGCGTCCACGTCGTTGCCGTCCGTGACCCTCTGCACGTGCCAGCCGTAAGCCTCGTAGCGCTTGCACACGTCCTCGGTGAAGGCGAGGTCGGTGGAACCGTCGATCGTGATGTGGTTGTCGTCGTAGAGGAGGATCAGCTTGCCGAGCTGCTGGTGTCCGGCGAACGAGGCGGCCTCGCCGCTGATGCCCTCCATCATGCAGCCGTCGCCGGCGAGCACGTAGGTGTAGTGGTCCATGACGTCGCCGCCGAAGGTGGCGGCGAGATACCGCTCGGCCAGGGCCATGCCAACTGCGTTGGCCACGCCCTGGCCGAGAGGCCCGGTGGTGGTCTCCACGCCGGGCGTGTGGCCGTACTCCGGATGGCCCGGCGTCTTGCTCTGCCACTGGCGGAACGCCTTGAGATCGTCCATCGTGACGTCGTAGCCGGTGAGGTGCAGCATCGAGTAGAGCAGCATGCTGGCGTGCCCGGCGGAGAGCACGAACCGGTCGCGGTTGGGCCACTGCGGGTCAGCGGGGTCGTAGCGCAGGTGCCGGGTGAAGAGCGTGTAGGCGATGGCTGCGGCCCCCATGGGCATGCCCGGGTGGCCGGAGTTGGCCTTCTGGACGCCGTCGACGGCGAGGAAGCGGATGGTCTCGATGCACCGCTCCTGCAGCGCCGCGTCCTTCACGACTGTGCTCATCTGGGTCCTTTCATCGGGTCTTCAGGGCCGTCAGCCTCCGCCCTCCGGTCCGGTGCGGAGGAGGGCGGAGGCTGCCGGTGGACGTCAGGCCGTACCGTGTCGGCTCAGAAGTACTCCTCGATGAACTTCATGAAACGCTCGCACTCCTCGGGAGTGCCGGGGGTGACGCGGAAGTACCCTTCCTTGCCGTTGATCGGCTTGATGGTCTTGATGATCACCTGCTGCATGTCGCTGGCGGCCTGCACGATCTCGGCGCTGGTCTTGCCGGTCACGGAGGCGTCGACGAGCATGTAGTTGCCGTGGGCTTCGTACGGCTTGCAGCCCTTGGCGGCCAGCGCGTCGGCGAACTTCTTCATCCAGTCGTTGTTGTACTCGACCTTCTGCTTGACCTCGCCCGTGTCGAGGATGGCCTCGGCCGCGGCGATCGCCATGAGGCTGAGGTTCCAGGGCAGGTACATGAGGTTGAAGGCTTCCACGACGGTCGGGTGGCCGACCATGTACCCGATGCGGACGCCCGCGAGGCCGAAGGCCTTGGAGAACGTGTGCGAGAGGAACACGTGCGGGTACTGCTTGACGAAGTCGATCTTGGCCTCGACCTCAGGGTGGTAGTCGAGGTAGGCCTCGTCGATGCACATCGGGATGCCGAGCTGCGCGAACTTGTGGAGGTCGGCGTCGTCGATGAAGATGCCCGTCGGGTTGTTCGGGTTGATGATGAGGATGAGCTTGGTCTTCTCGTTGACGGCGGCGAGCATGGCGTCGACGTCGTACTGGAGGTCTTCGTCGCGAAGCGGGATCTGCACGGTCTTGGCGTTGCAGTAGCCGGCGCGCGACGGGAACATCTCGAAGGTCGGGTTGGAGCAGAGGAACTCGTCACCCGGCTGGAGGAAGATGCGCATCATCGCGTCGATCGTCTCGGACGAGCCGTTGGCGAGGGCGATGTTCTCCGCCGCCACGCCGTGGAGCTTGCCGAGCTTCTCGCGGAGACGGTAGGCGCGGTCCGGGTACCGGTTGCCCTTCTTCGCCATCTCGGTGATGGCGTCGACCACCGCGTCCGACGGCGGGATCGGGTTCTCGTTGAGCATCATGCGGCCCAGCTCGGGGTGCGCCCAGGCCTTGTCGAGGATGGCGGTGTTGTACTCGGGCGCCGTCCAGACGTACGGGTTGATGAGATCCTTGATGTCCGTCATGCGAACTGTCCTTTCGTCAGTCAGGTGACTCTGGTCGGCGTCGTCAGGCCTTGGCGCCCTTGAGGCAGCCGTCGGCGAACGCCACCATCTCGCCGGTGGCCTTGGAGAACGCCTCGGCGGTCTTCACGAGGGCCGGATGGGTGTTGTACTCCTCGCGCGTGTAGCCGTCCTCGTCGTAGGCACGGGCGAAGTACGGCACCTTCATGAGCTTCTCCATGACGTCATCCGGCGGGACGACGTCGATCTGGCCCTGCTTGAACTCGATCTCGCTCGCGCGCGGGAAGTTGAGGACCTCGTCGATGAACGGCGGCGGACACGTGACGACGATGTCGGCGCCGGCCTTCTCCTCGAGGTGCCACAGGTGCTGGACGCCGTCGACGGTGGGGCCGAGACGGAGCGAGCAGCTGAGCATCTTGCTCTCGTAGCCGCGCTCCTTGATCGTCTTGTAGGCCTTCTTGAAGATCGCGAGCTCGGCGTAGCGCACGTCCGCCTCGGTGATCTCCACGCCGACCTCGGCGCCGGCCTCGCGGAGGCCGCCCAGATCGCCGTACCGCGCCTCCATGTGCGTGATGACCGAGCGCCACTTGCTGAGGTCCACGCCGTTCGCGCGCGCCTTCTCGAGGCCGCGCTTGACCGACTTGGCGCAGTCGAGCAGCTGCGAGAGCACGAACGTCAGGGTGTTGTTGGTGGCGATGCCGCGCGAGGTGAGCTCCTCGATGACCTCGTAGCCCTGCGCGGTGCCGGGCACCTTGACCATGACGTTGGGGTTGACCTCGGCGATCTCGAGCGCCTGCGCGAGCATCGCCTCGCCGTCGAACGCGCTGCGCGGGTCGACCTGGCCGGAGAG